>JAAYQC010000129.1 GCA_012519515.1 Bacteroidales bacterium
ACAAATAAAGGTCATTGTCACGGTCGATGACCGCGCTCTGCCCGTCGGGACTCACGATATCATACACACCCATTGTCACCCCCGATGGAAGAGCCTGTGCAATAATTTCCCTGACTGCAGGTTCGGGTGTCGCGGTAACACTTCTGCCGTTTCGGGCATTCACCTTTCTGATGACGGGCCTGTTTTCGGAATCCACTGTCTGCAAATAATAGTTGTTATCATCAGCCCAGCCTGTTACCCTTACCTGCCTGCTGCTCCTCATCTGGGAATGCAGTAACATCGGAAAGGACAGAAACAGTACAAAAAGAACAAGTGCAATTTTCTTAGTTTCAAATCTTTTCATCATAAAATAGTTTTTGTCATACCACCGGTACCGGAGTAACCTGATTATAAATATGTAATGCCATGCATTATCATCTCCGGAAAAGCAGAGCCTTGTTTTAATCCGGAATAAACAAAAATAGCATTTTAATCTTTTACACTAAGCAGTGCAGGAATTTATATGGCGGAAGAACGGCGAGCGGCGTGCGGCGAGCGGCGTGCGGCAGGGCACGGGGCACGGGGCACAGGGCGCAGGGCGCAGGGGCGCAGGGAAAGTCGTGCAAGTCCTGCAAGTCCTGCAAGTCCTGCAAGTCTCTTACAATGAGGCTAAACGCTGAACTAAACACTAAACGCTAAACGCTGAACACTAAACGCTTAACACTAAACGCTAAACGCTTAACACTAAACGCTAAACGCTGAACACTAAACACTAAACCCTGAACTCTGAACTCTGAACACTTAATGCTTTGAACCCCGAACTTCGAACTATCAATCCCGAACCGCTAGCCGCGTGCCGCGCGCCGCGTGCCGTTCTTTCAACTTTCAACTGCCATATGTTCCGCATTTCTCATTAACGAGGAATAAATTCAGGAAAAAGATCCTGTTTCGTTACGTTATTGTTAATTTTATAACATTGTTATTTCTATAACACTAATTTTCGTACTTTTGCGCGGTCAATAGATTAAAATTGATTGAACAAGTAGCCATAACAAAAACAATAGTATGACTATCAGGGAAATAGCAGAAAAGATCAATGGCAGGGTATTGTGCGGACAAAAAAGGTTATCTGAAGAAATAATTTATGCATTTTCTTCCGACCTTATGAGCGACGTTCTGAAAGTCGACAGGGAAAATATTCTACTGATAACAGGTCTGGTCAATCTTCAGACAATCAGAACTTCAGAAATGTCAGATATAAACTGCATCGTATTTGCAAGGAATAAAAAAGTAAACAGCGAAATCTTATCCCTCGCGGAAGAAAACGGGATGGTGCTGATAGAATGCCCCCATTCCGTCTTTAAAATATCTGGTGAATTGTATATTGCAGGAATTAAACCTTTGTACTAGCATATGCAATACAGGTTCAAAATAGCCGGCGGTGATTTTTCGAACGCGGGAACGGTTGCAAGTTCCGTGAAAAAGATTCTCCGGCAGTTGAATATCAATCATACAGTGTCAAAAAGGATTGTAATTGCTCTTTACGAAGCTGAGGTTAACGTGGTTGCCCATGCATATTCGGGACTGGTGGAGATTGATATTGACAGTGAAAAGCTCAGGGCTTATATTGCCGACAAGGGTCCGGGCATACCCGATATCCCAAAAGCAATGGAGGAAGGATTCTCAACTGCTTCACCCCAGGTAAGGGAAATGGGATTCGGGGCCGGAATGGGCCTGTCAAACATGAAGAGAAACTGCGATATACTGAATATTACAAGTGAGCCGGGAACCGGAACAAATGTTGAAATGATAACTTATTTTAAACCGGATGCCAGATAAAAACCCACATACGGAATTTCACCACGCGCTCAGGGTGAACAAAAACGCCTGCACCGGATGCACTCACTGCATGACCGTCTGCCAGACCAAAGCAATCAGGGTGAGAAACGGAAAAGCAAGGATCATCGCGAACAGGTGCGTCGATTGCGGCGAATGCTACAAGGTATGTCCTGTTTCTGCTATTTCGGTTGAACAGGATGACCTTCAGATGATATTCGATTATGAAGCAAGAGTGATACTCATTCCAAGCATATTCATCGGACAGTTCTCACATAAGATCCCTGCATCTTCAATATATTCAGCATTGAAGGATATTGGCTTCACTCATGTATTCCAGGTCGAGAATACAGTCGATATGGTTCTCGAAGCCTATTCCGAATACAGGCAGAAAAATGAAATCAGGCCGCTGATTTCATCATTCTGCCCTGCCATAGTCCGTCTCATTCAGGTCAGGTTCCCCTCGCTGGTCGATAACATTATGAGGGTAAATCCCCCCATCGACATGTCGGCCCTTTATTACCTCGAACAACTGAAAGCTTCAGGCATCCCCGCCGAAAAGACGGGTTTGTTCTATGCAACTCCGTGCGCCGCAAAGATTGCAGCCATAAAAAGCCCGGTGGGCGACACCGAGTCGGTAATCACAGGCGTCATCAACATGAACTTCCTTTACAACAAGATACAGAGATACCTTCAGAACACTTCGGCTGAAAAAAACATGCCGGTTACCGACGATCTTCTGAACTCGCGCGGTATTCTCTGGAGTCTTACACGCGGCGAGGCCGTTCATTGCGACAAGAGGGCTCTTGCAGTCGACGGTATCAGGAACGTGACCGAAATACTTGAGGATGTTGAAAACGATAAACTGGGCAGCGTTGAGTTCCTTGAACTAAGAGCATGCGATGAAGGCTGCGCGGGTGGCATACTTATGACGGGCAACAGGTTTCTTACCGTTGAAAGGCTCAGGAAACTCGCGTCTGAACACGCCGGATCAAAAGAAGATAAGGACAAAAAGCTTAGCGACAGGTTTATAAATGTTAAGGAACACAGCTTTCTGGGTAATATTGAACCCAGGAATATAGAGAAGCTGGATGAAGATTTTAATGTTGCCATGAAAAAGATGGCAAGAAAAAGAAGGATGATGTGCTTCCTTCCGGGTTTCGATTGCGGAGCCTGCGGAGCCCCCGATTGTCAGACACTCGCTGAAGATATCGTGCAGGGACGGGCTCAGATCTCCCACTGTGTTTTCCTGCAGCACCAGCTGGTTAAACAGAATCTGCTCAGCCATGAAAAGGCTGGCAAAATAACTGAGGAGATCTGGGGTAATGAACGACTTGAAAAAAATTGCAATAAAATAGGAGCAGAAGATGAAAATTACTGATGTAATACGCGAACTCGGCCTGAAGGTTCTCTCAGGACACGAAGGACTTGAAAATGAAGTGACAGGCGCTTACGTGTCCGACCTGCTGAGCGATGTCATAGGAAACGGCCGCGAAGGCAATGTATGGATAACCCTTCAGGGACACCATAACATTGTTGCCGTGGCTTCGCTGAAAGATCTTGCAGCCATTATAATCGTAAAGGGTATTCAGCCTGATGAAGAAACCATCAGGAAAAGCAAACAGGAAAACATACCCCTCCTGTCGACTGAAGATGATACATTTACCGTCGCGGGAAAACTTTACAACCTGATCCTGAAACAATGAAGACATACCGGGCCGATCTGCATATTCACACCCTGCTGTCACCATGCGGCGACCTGAGCATGACCCCGGCAAATATTGTATCCGAAGCTCTTAGAAAAAAACTTGACATTATTGGCATTACCGACCATAACAGCACCAGGCAGGCCGGCCTTGTAGGAATGCTGGGAGCCCGCGAGGGATTGTTCGTCCTGCAGGGCGCCGAAGTCAGTACAAGGGAAGAGGTTCATTGTCTTGTCTTCTTTGAAAATCCGGCGGAACTTGAATTATTCCAGGAATACCTCGACGATAATATACCGGCTGTCATGAATGATCCGCTGATATTCGGCGATCAGGTGGTAATAGATGAAAAAGAATATATTATTTACACTGAAGAAAAACTTCTGACCAACGCCACGAACATCAGCATAGGGGAGCTTGAAAAATATGTCCATGCCCGCGGGGGACTTTTCATCCCGGCTCATATCGACAGGGTGAGAACCAGCATATACAGTCAGCTCGGTTTTTTGCCGGAGGATCTGAACGCGGATGCCCTTGAAGTTTCGAAGCGAAGCACACCGGAAAAGTTCAGCCGGATACATCCTGAAATCAAAGCATACCCCCTGATCACCAATTCAGATTCACATTATCCTGAATCAATCGGTACGGTATACAACTGCCTCGAGATGAAAGAACTCTCTTTCGGGGAAATAAAAATGGCCCTGAAAGGAATTGACGGAAGAAGAATAAAGAAAAAATGCTGACACTGGCATTAAATATTCTTGATATTGTCCAGAATTCCATCCGGGCAGAAGCTTCGACGATAACTATCGATATTGGCGAATCGATAAAGAATGATTTTATGGACATCAGGGTCAGCGACAACGGTAAAGGAATGCCGGAAGAATTGCTGTCGAAGGTGACGGATCCATTTGTAACAACCCGGACCACGAGGAGGATCGGGATGGGTCTGCCCCTTCTCAAGCACCAGGCAAACCTGGCCGGAGGTGATCTTTCAATCGAATCACACCAAGGAAAAGGAACCAGCACTTACGTCACTTTTATCCTCGGCCATGTCGACAGACAGCCCCTGGGTGATATTGCCGGAGTAATGACAATTCTCATGTCAGCTAATCCTGAAATTAATTTCCTTTACAACCACAAAACCGATACCGGGGAATACAGGTTTTCTTCTTTGGAAATCAAAGAGTATCTTGGCATCGGGGATTTTAACGACAGCCATCTCCTGGCAGACATAAAGGAGATGATCAACGAAAACCTGAAAGACATCGGTGTATTTGATATAATAAAATCATAAAGCAGCCACAGAACTTGGTAATTCAAATAAATATTACGACATTTCTGTACTGAAATAAATATGAACCTAACTTAATAACAAGAAGCATGTCACAAATCAAGTCGCTTGCGGATCTTAAGAAGAAACGCGAAGAAATAAAAACCGGACTGGATGTCAGGATCAAGTCAATAGATCCTGAGAATCATGTTCAGGTTAAGGTAGCAATGGCTACATGTGGTATTGCCTCGGGAGCAAAGCCAATTATGGAGTTTTTCGTGGAGCAGCTCGACAGGAGGAATATACCCGGTGTAGTAACTCAAACAGGTTGCATGGGTTACTGTTTTGCCGAACCGACCGTTGAAATCAAACTCCCCGGAAAAGATCCCGTGGTATTTGGCTATGTTGATCTTAAGAAAGCCGATCTGATCATCGAAAAGTACATCAAGGAAGGCGAACTGATCGACGGTATCATCCCGGTGAATTACGAAACCATTGACTCAAAAGAATAGGAGGATATAACATGTCAAAATACAACATGCATATTCTGGTTTGCGGTGGCACAGGATGCCAGTCCTCCCAAAGCGATGCGATCCTCAGTAATCTCAGGGACGAAATTGAGGCTAAAGGTCTAAGCGATAAGGTTCAGGTAATTCTTACCGGCTGCTTCGGCTTCTGCGAAAAAGGCCCGATCGTCAAGATCATTCCGGATAACACTTTTTATACCCAGGTTAAACCCGAGGATGCTCAGATCATTGTTGAAGAGCATATTATCAAGGGAAGGAAAGTAGACAGACTTCTTTACAGGAATCCGGAGACAAAAGATGCTGTCGGAGATTCAAAACACATGGGATTCTTCAAAAAACAGCTGAGAATCGTTCTCCGTAACTGCGGATTCATCGATCCCGAAAACATCGACGAATACATTGCAAGAGACGGTTATATGGCTCTTGGCAAGGTGATATCGGAAATGACTCCCCAACAGGTGATTCAGGAAATAAAAGATTCGGGACAGAGAGGACGCGGCGGCGCGGGATTCCCGACCGGATTGAAATGGGAGATCGCCAGCAAAAACAAATCCGATGAGAAATATGTTGTCTGTAACGCCGACGAAGGTGACCCGGGCGCTTTCATGGACCGTTCGGTACTTGAAGGCGACCCTCATTCGGTTCTCGAAGCAATGGCAATATGCGGCTATGCTATAGGAGCCTCACAAGGTCTTATATATATCAGGGCAGAATATCCGCTGGCAATCCACAGGCTGAAGATCGCTATTGACCAGGCCAGGGAGTACGGATTGCTTGGAAATAATATCTTCGGCTCCGACTTCAGCTTTGACATCAAACTCCGTTATGGCGCGGGTGCTTTTGTATGCGGCGAGGAAACCGCACTTATCCATTCAATGGAGGGTCTCAGGGGAGAACCTACTATCAAGCCTCCATTCCCCGCTGAATCAGGATTCAAGGGAAAACCCACCAATGTCAACAACGTCGAAACACTGGCGGCAATTCCTATTATCATCCTTAAGGGTGCAAACTGGTACAACAAGATCGGAACCGAGAAATCAAAAGGAACAAAGGTATTTGCACTCGCCGGAAAGATAAACAACGTCGGACTTATTGAAGTACCGATGGGTACAACCCTCAGGGAAATAATTTTCGAAATCGGAGGAGGAATAAGGGACGGGAAGAAATTCAAAGCCGTTCAGACCGGCGGACCTTCCGGAGGATGCCTTATGGAAAAGCATCTCGACACCCCTATTGACTTTGATAACCTCGTCGCCGCCGGCTCAATGATGGGATCGGGCGGAATGATTGTCATGGACGAGGATAACTGCATGGTTTCAGTGGCAAAATTCTTCCTTGAATTTACAGTGGAAGAATCGTGCGGAAAATGCGCCCCCTGCAGAATCGGTAACAAAAGGCTTTACGAACTGCTTAATCAGATCACCGAAGGAAAAGGAAGCATGGAAGATCTGGACAGACTCAGGAACATGAGCGTCGTCATTAAAGACAGCGCCCTTTGCGGACTTGGCCAGACATCGCCCAACCCTGTGCTTTCCACTCTCGATAACTTCATGGATGAATATGTTGCCCATGTAAAGGATAAAAAATGCCCTGCCGGAAAATGCAAGAACCTGATGGAATATTACATTATCCCGGAGAACTGCGTTGGCTGTACTGCCTGTGCCAGAGTATGCCCGGTAAATGCCATAGCAGGAGAGCGCAAGGAGGTCCATCAGATCAATCATGATGTCTGCATAAAATGCGGTGCATGCAAGGATAAATGTAAGTTTGATGCAATAATTATCAGATAAGCGGTAAATTAATGGAAACAATAAAATTAATTATAGATAACAAGGAGATTGAAGTAGAAAAGGGTACTACAATCTTGAAGGCCGCAAGGCAACTGGGAATTGAGATCCCCACCCTGTGCTATCTTGATCTTCATGACATGAATATCGAGAATAAGCCCGGAGGATGCAGGATATGCGTTGTGGAGGTTGAAAAAAGACGCAACCTGGCGCCGGCATGTTCAACCAAATGCGAAAACGGTATGGTTGTTAAAACTCATACCAACAGGGTACTGAATGCCCGTAGAACCGTTATGGAATTCATCCTCTCCGACCATCCGAAGGATTGTCTCGTATGCGCCAAATCAGGAAACTGCGATCTGCAGAACATGGCCACCAGGCTGGGTATAAGGGAAATCCCCGGTCAGGAATATGCTGAAATGTCAACATACAAACCCGACACATCTCCTTCGATAAAAAGGGATCTCAACAAATGCATTATGTGCCGCAGATGCGAAACGATGTGCAACGAAATCCAGGCAGTGGGAGCTCTTTCAGCTATTAACAGGGGCTTTATGGCTGCCGTCGCTCCGGCATTCGAGCAAAACCTGGAGTATTCGACCTGCACCTACTGCGGTCAGTGCGTGGCAGTTTGCCCAACAGGAGCCCTGACCGAGGTCGATCATACTCCTGATGTTCTCAGGGCTCTTGCCGATCCTACTAAAACCGTTGTGGTTCAGACTGCTCCGGCAGTTCGCGCCGCTCTCGGCGAAGCCTTCGGGATGGAACCCGGCACACTCGTTACCGGGAAAATGGTCTCCGCGCTCAGAGCCCTCGGGTTCGACTATGTGTTCGATACCGACTTCAGCGCCGACCTTACTATCATGGAGGAAGGAACCGAACTTCTCGGCAGGCTGAAAAGACATCTAAACGGTGACAAAACAGCAAGGATACCGATCCTTACTTCCTGCTGCCCCGGCTGGGTGAACTTCTTCGAAGAATACTTCCCCGACCTGAAAGATGTTCCTTCAACATCAAAATCGCCCCAGCAAATGTTCGGTGCAATTGCCAAAACATATTTTGCAGATAAGATCAAGGTCGACCGCAAGGATCTGGTCGTTGTATCAATAATGCCCTGCCTGGCAAAAAAATACGAATGCCAGAGGGAAGAATTCTCGGTTGACGGCAACAGGGATGTCGATTTCTCGATCTCAACAAGAGAACTCGCCAGTTTCATCAAACAGGCAAACATTGATTTCAAAAGCCTTGAAGATAGTGATTTTGATGATCCACTTGGTGAATCGACCGGTGCAGCCGTGATATTCGGTGCAACAGGAGGCGTTATTGAAGCTGCCTGCAGAACAGCCTATGAAATTTTCACGGGAAAGAAACTGGAAAAGATTGACTTCCATGAACTCAGAGGTCTTGAGGGCGTCCGCTCGGCTGTTATCGATTTCGACGGTCTTCCTGTTAATATCGGAATTGCTCACGGCCTGGCAAACGCCAGAAAGCTTCTGGAAGAGGTCAGAGCAGGTAAATCGCAGTTCCACGCCATTGAAGTTATGGCCTGCCCCGGCGGCTGCATCGGAGGAGGAGGACAGCCTTTTCACCATGGCAAGTCGGGTGTTCTAAAGGCCAGGGCTGCTGCCCTTTACAGGGAAGATGCAAACAAGCCTATCAGAAAATCGCACGAGAATCCTTTCATCATCAAGCTTTATGAGGAATTCCTGGGCGAACCCAACAGCGAAAAAGCTCACCACCTGCTTCATACCAGCTATTTCGACAAGAAAAAGAAAATTATCGTCAAACAGTAGAACAGAACCTGTAAGGTCCAATAAAATTCAATGTTATGTCAAATATAAAAATAGAAATAAGACAGGAAGATGTCAGTAAGATTAAGGAGATTTGCGCTTCCTACAACAGAGATCCCCAGGAACTGATAAATATACTTCATGCCTGCCAGGAACACTTCGGCTACCTGCCTGCAGAGGTCCAGGAAGTTATATCTGCAGAAACAGGTATCCCTGTCGCGAAAATTTATGGTGTGGTCACTTTCTACTCATTCTTCTCAATGACGCCGAAAGGGAAACATCCCATCAGTATTTGCATGGGTACCGCATGCTATGTAAGAGGCGCCGAGAGGGTCCTTGAAGAGTTCAAGAAAGAACTCAAACTTCAGGTTGGCCAGACAACACCTGACGGCAAATTTTCACTGTCGAGCCTGAGATGCGTTGGAGCATGCGGACTGGCACCCGTTGTGCTGATTGGCGACAAAACCTACGGCAGGGTAGCCCCCGATGATGTAAAGAAAATACTCAAGGAGTACGAATAACTGATTCCTTTGAATGTTTTAAAACCTGACCTTAGCCGGAACATGAAGTTCCGGCTTTTTTTCTTACCCTCGGCCGGTACCAGAAGAAATAGTCCTTCTGCCTGCACTTCTCGGCAGGAATAAAGCTTTTTTTGTAAATATATTCCGGGCTTTGTTGAAAAATTCATGTGCTAAAATTATACAATATTAGTATCTTGCTTAATCATGCCGTTGAATTGCAGGTTAAAGTCAATGCAATCAGAATATTTAACAATGAAAGCCATTCGTTTATCATTCCCGGGGAAGACGATACCGGTAATTGTTTTACTGATTCTTCTATTCTGCACCTGTCATTCTGTTTCAGGCCAGAAGGCTGAGGGGAAAAGGCCCGGGCTGGGTCTGGCACTCAGCGGCGGAGGGTCGCTCGGGATGGCCCATATAGGTGTGCTGAAAGTAATGGAAGAAGCCGGACTGAGACCTGATTACATCACAGGTGTAAGCATGGGCAGCATTGTCGGATCACTTTATTCAATAGGCTACAGTCCCGATACAATGAAGTATTTATTTCGCCATGCCGACTGGAACCTCATACTTTCAAACAATGTTCCTGAATACAAGGTGATCTATACAGAGAAGAAGTATTTTAACAACAACATTTTGGCTCTGCCTATACTGGCAAGAAAAGTAAAGCTCCCTTCAGGTCTGATAAATGGCCAGCAGATAGAAAAAACATTAAGCCATTTCACCTGGCCGGCGGCTGATATCAATGATTTCTCAAAGCTGCCCATCCCTTTCCTGTGTATAGGTACCGACCTGATATCGACGGGTAAGGTGGTGTTGAAAAACGGTTACCTGGCTGACGCCGTGAGAGCAAGTATGGCTGTTCCCTCCATTTTCACTCCCATGAAAATAGATTCTGCCGTGCTTATCGACGGCGGTTTTGTGAGGAATATTGCCGTATCGGAACTGAGGGAAATGGGAGCTGACATAGTGATAGGCTCTTACACAGGTTTTCACCGCTATAATGAACAGGAACTGGAGTCGGTGACCGGTGTACTCAAACAGCTCAGTTTCTTTAATTCCATAAACGATTACGCCGAACAGAAAAAACTTATCGACATACTTATTGAGCCTGACGTCAGGGATTTTTCTTCCACCGTGTTTACAAACTCCGATTCCATAATCCGAAGGGGATATCTCGCGGCACTGCCTTTCAGGGAAAAATTCAGGAGGCTTGCCGACTCGCTCAACAGGCTGGGACCGCAGAAACCGCCAAAGTCCCTCCTGGGAAAGACCGAATACAAATTTGACAGGATAGAAGTGATCGGTAACGAACTGATACCTGACGACCGTATCCTTGGTGTACTTGACATCTATCCGGGTCAGATAGTCACCAGCGATATGATTGGCGAAAAGATCGACCTCCTGTACGGACGGGCATGGTTCGACAAGGTAAAATACAGGGTGCTTCCCGGCAACGATTCATTAAAGCTTGTCATAGAATGCCAGGAAAAGCCACAGGCTATGTTGTACGGATCCATTCACTACGACAATAACCTGATGGCAGGAATACTCCTGAACATGTCGGTGAAAAACCTCCTCCATTCGCGCTCGCTTATCGATATGGATGGATATATCGGCCAGTATTACCGTTTCAGGGTCAACGCCACCCAGTTCATCGACAGAAACCAGTCCTTCGGGCTTAATGCCTCATTTTACACCGACAACACGATGATACCTGTGATGAAGCTGCTGGGAGAAACAGGCAAATACACACTCCGAACAAGCAGCGGAGGTATCGGAATAAATAAAAGGTCGGGACTCAACCATTTCATGAGCCTTTCAGTTAATCTTGAGTACGCCGGCTTCACACCGGGATTTATTCGGACCGAAGCACTTAGAAGAGTCTCTTTCAGTTCAGTAAATGCAAGTTACCTGAATCAGCTGAACACAGTCGACACCAAACATTTCCCGAACAGCGGAACTGTTTTTCAGCTTTCGTTAAACGTATCCCGGCTGCTCTCCGCTAAAATGATAAGGGAAAATGAGAAAAACAAATACACCCCTGATCAGCCTGGCGGGTTTATGTTCAAACGGCTGTGGGCAGCAGGCGGAAGCGTAAGACAATATGTTTCATCAAGCAGAAAGCTGACCTTCACGATCGGCGGCGATGCATTGCTGACTTACACGCCCGACTCCATACCATCGCCTCATACTTATTACTTCGCCGGTGGTATTGAAGGCCCTTACTCAAAATCAATACCCCTGACCGGATTTCATCCGGGGGAGATCCAGGTCAACCAGTTTGCCGGAATCAGGTTTGATACCGACTGGGAGGTTTACAAGGATCTGCATGTCGGCCTGCTGACTTCCTTCGCACTGGCAAAGGAACCCGAAAGCGGGAAAGAATACTCCGTCCTGGGAGGATATGGAATCGGCCTTGGCTATATGTCGGTCATTGGCCCCTCGCGTATAGGATTTATGCACGGATTAAGCAATACCAAACGCTGGCTAAGTGAGTTGAAAGGATTCATCAGCATCGGGTTCAACTTTTAAGCATAAGCATTAGGTACAAAACGAAATTATGTCATGAATACTGCCTTATCCACAGCCTTTTCACGGCTGAACGGGCAACGGTCTGATTGTTGCAGGGAAAGTTTAAGTCCGGACTGCTAAATCGTCAGACGAAAAACATCAACAGCTTGTGGATACTTCAAAAGTTATATTGCAGCATAAACGTATATGCAAACTTGTATCCGATAAAAAGATCAAGCAAAGTCTTGATATATTGGAGGATATGATTCTCGTTTCATCGTTGGGCGAACTGCGTGACGAATACAACAACATCGTCATGACCTACAGGAACATGCTTACATATACCATTGAAGGAATACACGATCCGGAGCGAAGCAGGGTATACCTGAAGCTGAAACAGTCAATTCTCAATCTGGCCGACCGGCTGAGACAGGACATATTGTCACGTTATTCCGGCTGGCACACCTACTGGGTCAGGCAACAGACCATGAAAGAACAGAAACTATCCGGAAAATCACTTGTTGAAACTGTTGATGACCTGATGTTCAAGCAGGAACTAGACGAATGGCTGAAACTCACAACTGAAATATGCCCCGACCCGGAGTCGGAACTTTCCCTCAAACACAAGGAACTTATCAGAAAGATATTCAACCATCTGTGGCTTACCGATTACTATGGCGATGCCGAGGAAAGTCTTGTTGAAATCATCATGAAATCGGGGAAATTCAGGTGGTACGAGTCGAGCATCTTTATCAGTGCAATGACGCTCAGTTCATTAAGAACATTCCAGGTAAACAAGCTCATGAACCTGATCCGGTTTTACGAGGCAGGAACCCCGCAGGTCATGGAAAGAGCGCTTGTCGGTCTCATTCTCAATCTTCACTATTATGATTCGCGCATCCTTTTCTACCCGAAAATAACGGACAGGATAAAGAGCCTCAGCAATACCGCGAACTTCAGCGAGCATTGCAGGATAATAGTGTTGCAAACCATCAGGTCGAGGGAGACTGAAGACCTTAGCAGGAAGCTCCATGAAGAGATACTCCCAAAGGTTGCAAAACTCAAACCCCGGATTGAGGAAAAGCTTGATCTGGACGATATTCTTCCCGGGGATATTTACGGTGAAAAGAACCCCGACTGGTCCAAAATGTTCAGCGAGTCGGAGGAGATCTTCAAAACCATGGAAGAGCTTACCAACCTCCAGATGGAAGGCGCCGATGTTTATATGTCAGCATTTGCAAACCTCAAGCATTTTGACTTCTTCAAGGTTTTTCACAACTGGTTTGTTCCCTTTCACCCCGATCATGAGATCCTTAACGAGATATTCAATGATGAAATACTGGGCCCCGGAACAAACGAGCTTGCTGAAGCTCTCTACAAGACTCCCTTTATTTGCAACTCCGACAAGTACTCCCTGTTGCTGAACCTGAAGTATCTTCCTTCATCACAGAAAACCATGATGCTTAAGGTATTCCGTATGGAACTTGACGGACTGGAGCAGCTTGGAGTGGAAGAAACGGGAAGTGATCCATATAAAACCTTCAGAACCAATGTCACTCAATATCTGCAGGATATCTACAGGTTCTACAAGCTGTCCCCCTACAGGAAAGAATTCGAAGACCTGTTCTCGGGAAAGCTGGATATTTACAATTCGGAGTTTTTCCGGATAGCATGTCCGTCACGTGAAGCTGAAGCCGGTCTGGCCGAGTATTTCTTCAGCAAGAATTACTTTTCCGATGCACTTGATATTTTCCTGAGGCTTGCAAAGTCGGATCCCGACAATTCACAGCTGTATGAGAAGACGGGCTTTTGCTATCAGCAGGAAGAAAATTACGGGGAGGCGCTTAAGTTCTATCAGAGAGCCGAGCTGATAGAAAGAAAAGTATGGACTCTGAAGAAGATCGGATTGTGCCTGAGGCGCCTCGGGAAAACTGAAGAAGCTCTCGATCATTATCTTCAGGCCGGAATGATGGATCCTGACGATATGCACACTGCTATCATGACCGGGCACTGTTATCTTGACCTGAACGACTATGAAAGCGCTCTTAAATATTATTTCAGAGTTGAATACAAAGACCCGGGTAACCTTAAGATATTGCGGCCCATAGCATTCTGCTACTTTGCACTCGGACGTTTTGCAGATTCGGAAAAATACTATGAACGATTGGCAACCGGGAAACTCAATGCCTACGACTATATAAACAGGGGGCATCTTGCCCTGTGCCAGGGACGCGGGAAAGAGGCCGTTGATTTTTACCGCCTTGGCATCAACAGCGGACAAATTACAAAAGAAAAGTTTATGAATATTTTTGAGGAAGACCGGCCACTCCTGCTTTCACTCCGGGTCAACCCCGACGATCTTCCGATTCTGCTCGACTACCTGTTGTTCTCAATTGAATAATCAGCGCTGTCGTGCCCGCGCGGAGGCGGAGGTGGCGGAGGTGGCGGAGGTCCCTGCCTCCCCTGATGTGACCTGTCGCCGCGGTATCCCGGTCTTTCGCTTTCCCTTCTCATCCTACCCTCTTTCATCATCTCCTGACGCCTTTCGTCCATCTCCTTAAGACGGTCAAGCTGTTCCTTTGTAAGATTGGAATCGAGCTCCTTCCTCATCGCCCTGACATTGGAATCAAGCTCCTTCCTGAACCGGCTCTGGGTTTCGCTGTTTATTTTGGCGTATTTGTCGAGTATCAGGTCAATCCTGGCCTTCTGTTCTTCATCAGGCTGTATAAGCTTGTAAAAACCTTCGCGGAAACGCTCCTCGGAGAAATACATTCTCACTGGCTTCAGCCTGTTCAGCCTGAGGTGTGCTGATGTAAGCATTCCGATAACAACACCTATGAGCAGGATTACAATAGCAAATATTACTTGTCGTTTTCTCATGACTTATCAGTTTCCGGTAAGAAGATACAGGAGGCTTTCATCATAGCTGCTGCCAAGGCCCAGAAATGCATCAACGGAAAGGGAGCCCTGCATCATGAAAATGGAGATCAGCAATATCACTATTGCCGCAACACCTGAAAGGGCAATGCGGTAGAAAATATTATTCAGGTTGCGGACCGACTCCATTTCTCTGACTATTGCATTCCCTGTTGAAGCAATCCTTTCAAGTACCTTATCCTGGAACCCGGCGCCAAAACTATAACTGACTCCGGCTTCCTCAAGGAGCCTTGAAGCTTCCCCTGGATCGCTGCTGCTATCAAGCGATCTGACTATCAGTGCCTTCAATTCAGATATTTCCATAACAACTACATTTTTTCCAATATGATCCTCATCTGTTCCTGTGCCCTCGACAACCTCGAAAGGACTGTTCCGATCGGGATATCCAGAATTTCGGCGGTTTCTTTTGTGGAGTAACCCTGCAGCATCCTCATCACCACTATTACCCGGAATTTTGGATCCAGTTTCTTCAGAGCCTTGCCAACCAACTCCCTGGCGTCCTTCTTCTCCTCCGTGTCATGGTCGGCAATCTCAAACTCATACATCTCATTGTTCCCTTTCTGAGAGAACGTTGAAAAGAACCTCTTTCGTCTCTTTATCTCGTTCAGGGTTAGATTGACAGCTATTTTCTGAATATAAGTCGAAAGCTTTGCCTCTCCCCTGAAACCGGAAAGTGAATAGTACAGTTTGATAAACACATCTTGCCCTATATCTTCAGAGAACACGGAATCTCCAAGCATAGCCTTTACAGTCCTTGCAACCATTCCCTGGTATCGCTTAACTATTTCACTGAAAGCTTGTTTGTCGCCTTCCAGTGAAGATTTTACCAGTTCAGTATCGCTTTTCTGCCTGTACGATTCCCTGATCATACTTCTTTTAGACAATTTAAAGGTCAACAATATTCCCTCTTTGTTAATTTTTATTAACAAAGAGGGGTTTTCACCCTATCCGGCTTTCCTGACAATAAGCTAATCTGCGTCTGTAATATGCTGATTATAAGACTCAACTAGCTCCAGCTCGTAGTTTTTAGAATATCTTACAAGGAATAATTTTTGTGTTTCAAATCCATCACCGGGGTTCCGTCTCCTGAAATCAAAGTCGGTATGGAGCATATCGGGATTATGAATCCGCGGATGCGACAGGAATAATTCCTTCCCGTGAATAGCCATTCCTGAGAGGAAATAGTAAAGGACATCATAACCCTGCCAGGCATAGCTGATTTCCGGCGGTTCCGTGAGAAACTTCTCACGAAACAGCTTGTTGAAACGGATCACATCATCATGTGAATAATCTATCCAGTAAGGTGAATAGATCATCAGGCCCAGATCGAAGCATATCCTGTGATCGAGATTATCAAGATAGCGCATGCCCGGATAAGCGAAAACATCAAGCTGGTACTTCCGTGCAAGGGCATGGATGTTTGTGATTGTTTCGCTCATCACGGGCGGGTCTTCCGAAGCTATGACAATCACATTCCGGTTTGTGTCCGACAATGAATTAGCAAGCCTGTTGATGGAATCACCTCCAAATGTTGAACGGCTGTAGAAAGTAATATCCCTAATCCTGATTTCAGCCGGATCAGCTATTTGGCTGATTTCGTCAAGGATGAGATTCCTTATCCTTTCTGCACCTTTTACTTCCTCCTCAGCGCTTGAATGGATGATAATAAAATTGGAGCCTGCATAATCCTGCATTTTTCCGGCCATATTCTGCTGGGCCACCTCCAGTGATGAGATCGAGAGAAACAGCAAGGGGTTGTCGCGGAGAACCGTATTCTTCTCAAGCTGTACCGGTGAAACAACCGGTATTCCCAGTTTTCCCGCGTATGAGGCAACAACAGCCAGATTCTCCGAATAAACAGGTCCTATGATCAGATCCATATTATCAAGCCTGCCTGATCTGATCAGCCTTACTGCCTCCATGGTGTCGCTCTTTACATCAAACGCATGAATATTGATATTCAATCCAAGCGAACGAAGTGTATCGGCTGCAAGTAAAATTCCCTGGTACATCTCGACGAAACCAAGGCTGCGGGGATAGATCCAGTCGTCGGGCCGGTTTATCTCCCTGTACACTCTCTTGCCGGCAACAACCTTCGATGAGTCTATCTCGTATCTTCTTGAATTCTCCCACAGGTAAAATGGCAGCATCACCGCGACGTTGTATGATCCCGTCAGACTGGTAACCGGTGTTATCCCGGAAGGCCTTTCAATGGTATCGGCATATATTATCTCTTCCACTGCTGCCGTATCAATGGCTGCCTCAAAATATTCAACGGCAACAGGTACTGTGACTTTCATCCCGGGAATTTTCAGGGAATCGCCTACCTGCGGGAACCTGACGTAAGGGTTCTCTCTCTTCAGTTCTCTAAGGGTTACTCTGTATCTTCTGGCTATGGACGACAGAGTTTCACCCCTTATCACCTTGTGGAAAAAGGGCCTCTGCTCCTGAGTGCTGACTGAAGATCTTTCAGCGCGATGTCTCTCCTGAACGCCGGCTGTTCCCTGTGCAGGCGGCAGGGATCTCTGCCTGGGGATTGCAATCTCATGACCAACAGGCAATTTACTTATGTCAATTCCCGGATTGCTCCCTACTATGTCATTTTCGCTTACATTGTAGAGCTTCGACAGGCGGTACACCGTTTCCCCTGCCTGCAGCTTGTGATAGATATAAAGTTTCTCATTCCTGGTCAGCTGAGGTATTTCCGGAATGCTTGCAGGTGGCGCGGTATCGACAAGCCTTTCAGGTATCCTGATACTCTGGCCCTCCTTAAGGCCTTCAGCTGCAGATGGATTCTCCCTGACAAGATCCTGTGTGGTGATTCCGTATGCCCTTGCAATTGAATATACGGTCTCCCCTTTACGTACGGGATGAATGTAATAGTTCACTCCCGAGATGACAACCTTGTCACGCGACCTTTCGACCCTGACCTGGGCAATGGCCTCAGTCGAAAATATCAGCAGAATCGCGATAAGAACCGGTATTGATCTGTATTTTGTCAAAATATTCATTATCTCTCCATTCTTGTTTCCAAATTCATATTTCGCGTCAGCAAGAATCAGACCATGATGAGATGTGTCCTTTGTATCTTCATTCATTTATTGCCATTTGTTCCGGATTCATTTTCATCCTTCTCATAGGCCTTTATAATATGCCTGACAAGCTTATGGCGGACAATATCCCTTTCATCAAACCTGATTATGGATACCCCTTCAATATCCGAGAGAATTCGCATAGCCTGAAGCAAACCCGAATCCGACTTTTTCTGAAGGTCGATCTGGGTTGCGTCGCCTGTCATTATGAACTTTGAACCGATACCCATCCTGGTGAGGAACATTTTGAGCTGGGGCATGGTGGCATTCTGGGCTTCGTCGAGAATGACAAACGCGTTCTCAAGTGTTCTTCCCCTCATAAAGGCGAGGGGAGCAATCTGAATGGTTTCGTCTTCCATCCAGGCCTCAAGCTTCTTGAAAGGGATCATGTTATGCAGGGCATCATAGAGAGGCTGAAGATAGGGATCAAGTTTTTCCTTCATATCTCCCGGCAAAAAACCAAGCCGTTCTCCTGCCTCAACGGCCGGACGCGCGAGAATTATCCTCTTAACCTCTCTTTCCTTGAGAGCCCTCACGGCAAGGGCTATCGAGGTGTAAGTCTTACCGGTACCCGCCGGCCCTTCAGCTATGATAAGATCATTTGTCCTGTACAGGTTCACCAGGTTAAGCTGGTTGACCGTCCTTGCCCTGATGGGCCTGCCGCTCGTACCATATACAATGACTTCCTCAAACTGTCCGTCAGATGCCGACTTCATGTGTTCAGCATCAAAAAAGTATTTCTCAATATCTTCCTCATTAAAACGATGGTATTTGCGGTAATACTCCAGCATCTCGTTGAAACGCTCCGCGAAAATAGCAATCTCCGCCTCCTCTCCCATGCACTTCAGCTCATTTCCCCTTGCTATGATCTTTATCTTGGGAAATAATCTGCGGATTCTGTCAAGCACAAAATTGTTGGTACCATAAAAAACTACAGGATCTATATCTTCAAGGAATATTACTAACTCTGTCATTTAAAACTAAACTATTCTTCAATTCCGGTAAACACCTCAGGCTGCCTCCTGATACTCTCCGGCGGGAAAATTCCATCTTCCCGGCCTTATTTTACTGCCTCAAATTATAAAAAAGCAGATAGTCTTCAGTGGCAGCATTTTAAAAAAGATCATTTGACCCCTGCAAAGTAAGCGTAATTTTTCGTTAGAAGATTATCTTTGTCCTAAGTTTTTTCCCTATGGCGGTAATCACCCTGACAACAGAATGGAGACCTGATGATATTTACAATGGAATAATCAGGGGGAAGCTCTGTACCATGTGCCCCGGTACTGCAATCATTGAAAACGCTTCCGGCCTGACTCCCTTCGACATTTCGCGCGGATCATTCATAATAAGGAACACTTTCATGAATTATCCGGCAGGATCAATACACATTATCTGCATCCTCTCGGAAGCCGCGAAAGGCGCCGGATATCTGATAGTGAAATCAAAGGGACATTACTTCATCGGCGCCGACAACGGCATCTTCAGCCTGATACTCAATTCAGAGCCTGATGAGATTATAAGCATCGGCGCAGATGAAACTACGGATGAACTTGAGGTTTTCGCCCGGGCTGCCGCCGGACTGATTGCAGGGAAAAAACCGTCGGAACTGGGTACTCCTCTGAAAAAAATTCACGAAACACTTCCTTTCAGGGCAACTATCGATGCCGATGTCATAATAGGAAGCATTATCTTTATCGATTCCTACGGAAACGCGATTTCAAATATTACCCGTGAGGTCTTTTACCGAGTATTCGAAAACAAGGATTTCAGAATATATATTGTGAGTAACCTTAACTTTACCGACTCAATCTCCCGGAATTACAGCGATGTGCCGGTGGGCGACCTGCTTGCAAGGTTCAACTCCCTCGATCTGCTCGAGTTTTCAATTAACGGGGCAAATATATCCGAACTCCTAAGCATTGAGACTGGCTCGTCAGTGAGAATTGATGCTTTAGGCAATACGGCACCGCCAAACCATTTGTTCTAATCAAATAAAAATGACTTACAAGGAAAAAAGCTGCGAGGAGTTTTCAAGGCTCCTGGATATTATTGATGAATTGAGACAGAAATGCCCGTGGGACATGAAACAGACCAACGAAAGCCTGCGCAAGCTCACGATTGAAGAGACTTACGAACTTGCAGACGCCATCCTGTCGGGCGATGACGAAGGTATAAAGAAGGAACTGGGCGATATCATGCTGCATGTAGTGTTCTACGCGAAGATAGGATCGGAGAAGAATTTGTTCTCAATGACAGATGTCCTTAAGGGCATTAACGAAAAGCTGATTTACCGTCACCCGCATGTATTCGGAAACATCGAAGTTGCCGATCCCGCGGAGGTAGAAAAGAACTGGGAACATCTCAAGATAAAGGAAAGCGACTGTTACAAGCCGGTCCTTTCAGGTGTGCCATCCTCTCTTCCCGCCATTGTAAAAGCAAACCGTATACAGGAAAAAGTAAAAGCCGTGGGTTTTGACTGGGAAGACAGAACACAGGTCTGGGATAAAGTTCTCGAGGAATTGTCAGAACTAAAGGAAGAGGCTGAAAACAAGGACACGGAAAAAATTGAATCGGAACTCGGCGACCTCCTTTTTTCAATAATCAATGCTTCAAGACTGTATGCAATAGATCCAGAGGCAGCTCTTGAAAAGACAAACAGGAAATTCATCAAACGCTTCAATTACCTCGAACAGGAAACCATGGTCAAGGGGAAATCGCTCCATGACATGAGCCTCGACGAAATGAATGAGATATGGGAAGAAGCAAAGAAATTCGAATGATGCCCGGAGCCGCTTAGCTGTTGCGACGGGGCTGAGAGAATATATAGCTGAGAAGCTGGTAAATGATTCTCGCCGCTACAAAATCGGGAGCTTTATTATCCGGCGAAGGACAAAGTTCCACCACGTCAAAACCAACAATGTTTTTCCTGCAGGCAAGCTCTTTCAGGAAGTTCATCAACTCCCTGTAGTCAGGCCCGCCCGGCTCGGGTGTACCTGTCGACGGCATCAGCGAGGGATCGAGAACATCCAGGTCAATTGTGACGTAAACATTCTCCGAAAGCATGTCAGCCGCCTTTTTATATGCCGATTTATCAGTATAGAGTATATGGGCAGGAAAGATCCGTTCCGGGTCAGCAAGAGGTACTTCCTCCTTCGACATACTCCTGATACCCACCTGCACAATGGGTGCATGCTCGCGCATCCGGGCCATGGCGCATGCATGATTGAAGGGAGATCCTTCATATTCATGCCTCAGGTCAGAATGGGCGTCAAGCTGAAGAATGGAAAGATCTGTGAAATACCGGGCGAATGCCATTGCCGAACCTATGCTTACCGTGTGATTCCCTCCCACCACAACTGGAAACTTGCCCTGTTCAAGCAGGATCGTAACCTGATTCATAACAGCCTCGATAAGCTTCTCAGGGGATTCCTTCTCCGTTATCGGTGCAATTGTGTGAATGCCATGAAGATGAGCTTCAGTTCCTGTTTCAATGTCATAAAACTCGAGATTAACTGAAGCTTCCATTACCGCATCAGGACCCTTGTCGGCACCCTTAATCCAGGTGCTGGTCTCATCATACGGTACCGGAACAATGATTATCCCTGATCCGGAATAATCATACAATACTTCATCACCTCCGAAATTCATGGTTTCATTATGATTTCCCCCGGCAGCTGTCAGGCCTGATCTGCCTCCGGCTTCTCAGCATCTGCCGGCTTACCGGCTTCGTCAGGCTTTTCTTCCTTATCCTGTTCCGTCTCAGCTTCCTCCCTGACAAGCATATCCTTCTGCTGAAGAAGATTATACCAGAGGATGATTTTCTTTATGTCGCTCATGTAGACTCTGTCCTTTGAATACTCAGGGACGACCTTCCCGAAATACTCCCTGAGTTTTTCAGCATCCGACCTGGCATCGATTGCCGGGCCACCCGACTCCATTTCAAAAATCCTGTCGAACACTTTTCCCAAAGGTAGATCCTCATTCTCCGTGAAAACCGAAATATCCTCAAGAGAACTCACTTTAGCCGAACTGAAGGCACTGCTTCTTTTACCGGTCTCCACATGTTCCACAATAATTGCATTCTTTCCCTGGGCGATGAACCTGAAAAGACCAGGTTCACCCGAAATTGCCAAAATATCCTTTAATACCATCTGCTTCCGTTTTGAACGCAAATTTAACTCATGTTAATTAATCATCACGCGGGCAGTAATTATTTTTACTGCATATCGTCAGGAAATGTTTCTTTCATTCTTTATCCTGGCGTAAGCCTCGTTAACCTTCTTGAATTTTTCTTCAGCCGTCTTCCTGAACTCTTCACCAAGATGGCTTACCTTATCGGGATGATATTTCTTGGCCATCTCCCTGTAAGCCTTTTTCACTTCATCATCACTTACATCGGGAGTTATCTCCAGGATCTTGTAGGACGAATCCGTCTCCGGCACGAACATGTTCTTTATTGAAACAAAATCGCTTCGTGAGATGCCAAGATAAGAACTCATCCGCTCAATCATTTCCACCTCGAGGGGATGTACCCTGCCGTCGGCTCCCGAGATGCCGAACAAAAGGTGAAGAAGCTGAAGCCTTGACGGATAATCCATGTTAGAAGCAATCTGCAGGCAGACATCCCTCACGGGTATATCCTGTTTCAGGATATCCCTTAGTGTCAGAATAGCGTCCCGGGCTGTATCATGTCCGAACTGGCTGACAAAAAACTGCTTTACATAGTTTAGCTCCGACCTGACCACCTTGTTATCGGCTTTCATCATGGCGGCAACAAGCACAAGCAGGCTCATGCCAAAATCGCCCCTGGCAGTGGCCCGCGGTGAACCTTTGTAGACTGTAGTCTGGACGGTGGTGTTGTCAACAACCGACCCGATCATAAAACCAAGAACTGCGCCCAGGGGCCCTCCCATAACAAATCCCAGGCCCCCTCCTATCCATTTACCCAGTCGTAGTTTTCCCATTTCAATCCCTGTTGATTTTCCCGTACAGTTTGAGCATCTCTGCATGAATCCCGAGAACAGCCGGTATCACCATATCGTTTTCCGAATTGAATATCAAAAAATCGGAATCAGCTATCCTTGATGCGTCATCAAGCTGATTACCTACTCTTTCAATTACCTGTTCCCTTGTAAACCTGTTTCCCGACACAAGTCTCTCAATTCTTTCCTCAAGCGGGGTAATAACCGTAACAATCCTGTCCATCATTTTGAAAGCGCCGCTCTCGAAAAGAATGGCGGCTTCCATTATCGAATAGGGCGAACTCTGGTTAAGGAACCACTTCCGGAAAGAATTGAAAACAGCAGGATGCACAATGGAATTTACCTTTTCGAGCATGCTTCTGTCACTGAAAATGAGACGGGCCATTTCAGCCCTGTCGAGCCTTCCTCCCGGGAAAAGGTCTTTGCCTGCAACTGAACTTATTGCAGCCTGTAACTCCCTGTCATTGTCCTGTATTCTCTTTGCCTCGTCGTCGGCTGAAAACACAGGGATGCCCAAAACGGAAAAGACCTTGCATACAGTCGATTTACCGCTGCCCATCCCGCCGGTTACACCAAGTTTAAGACCGCTGCCCGCTTCTGCTTTCATTTCACCTTCTTTTCTATAAGAAAATCAACCTTCGAGGGTGATACCCTCATGGAACTTACAAAAGGAGGTACATTGCGGAAAGTAAGAGGTAATTTCTCGTCTGAATTAAGATCAGCCCTGGCAGCATCAAGAATAACCTCGAAAGGAAGCTGTTCAAATTTCTTGTAATCGCCCACGGCAACCAGAGCCCTTACCGTAACAACATCAGGGAATATCCTTAGGTAAATTGAATCGGGGCAGTTTATTAATTTGACCGGTACCTTTACTTCCGCTTCCGTGAATTGCTCCACGGGAATCGAAACAAGCACCTTCTTTTCCGACAGGCTGCATTTATCGGGAACAACAAGAGAAATACTCTTGCTGACAGATTCCGTGACTCCTTTCATCCTGACGGCTTTGGTCATCACTGCGCTAAGGGTATCAATTATCCGCTTTGGCCCGTTTATCTCTACTGAATCGGGTTCAAGCACCAGGGCTCCCTTTACCATATACTGCCTTTCGGTATTGACTTCCACATCGGGCTTTACCGGAACATGTCGGGCGATAATCCTGTCAAAGGCAAAAAACAGGGTGTCGGGCTTGACTGTCGTGATATCGCATTCGACACGCAGCTGGTTTCTCAGCTTCGGTATCAGCCCCGAAGTTACAACGTAATAATTCAGAGCCTTGCTGTTGGGTACCTTCCTGTAATTTATGGAAGAGACATCCAGGATCACTGGCGACCGGTTGCCCGACATCCTGAGCTTCAGTATCGAATAACCGGGGCCCTTCAGGTAAAGCTCCAGCCTCGACGGAAGATCATCGGCCAGAACCCTGTCCTCCGGAAGATTGACATACCTTACAGGATACCTTATGGAATACTCAACTTCCTTTTCAAGAGAATTAAGGTACCAGAAGATAAACGAAAGCAGAAGGAAGAATCCAAAAATGACAATATCCCTGTCATGCCCGTTTCCCTTTCTCCTGAATGATCCTTTGGTCCATATGGATCCCAGCCAGTTCACCCATGTAATATATAAAAGAGTCTATGATTTGTCAGCAGTCGGATCCTGTATCAGGGCGCTCTTGTCAACCTTAAGCTTCAGATCACCGCCGACCTCAAGCATCACATAGTTGTCCTTGACTTCATTAACCCTGCCGTAAATGCCTCCGGTAGTGATAACCTTGTCGCCTTTTTTAAGAGAGTTCCTGTAGTTCGAAAGCTCCTTCTGCTTCTTCATCTGAGGTCTGATCATGAAGAAGTAGAATATTACAAAAACCAAAATCAAAGGCAGGAAAGTGACAAATGCATTGCTTTGTCCGGCTGCTGCTCCAGCCGGCTGCCCCATCAGGAGGATAAAAAATAATTTGTTCATTTCTGATAGTAGTTGTCTGTTTGTTTATTGCTAATTACGGGAAACAACCTCGGCCGTAATCCTGAGGACCACGACTTCGGTAACGGAATTTGAATGGACTGAAATTGTCTTTGTCTGGATGCCGTTCCTTCCTCCGGAGTCAAATACAACTTCAAGACTTCCTCCCTTTCCGGGAGGGATAGGAGATTTGTCGTACTTGGGAACAGTGCATCCGCATGATGTCGAAGCTGATCTGATTACCAGGTTTCCCGGACCCTTGTTCTCAAATGCAAAAATGTGAGCCACCTTCTCTCCCTCTGTTATCTTTCCAAAGTCATATTCATATTCCCTGAAAACAAGTTCTGCAACTTCGGTTTCAGGAACATCACCGGTTCCAGACTTTCTGACTGCATTATCGCATCCCAAAACAAGCAATGCAATCAAAACAAATGGAATAAAGAATTCAGTTCTTATCATATATGCTAATCGTGTTTTGGTCTTCACTGATTTCACCAATCAGGCCCTTACCCGTCTTGGTTAACAGTCCCTTTTCCCTGATCTCCCTTACAATGTTGTCAAGGATACCATTGACAAATGTACTGCTTTTTGGTGTACAATAATATTTGGCTATCTCAATATACTCATTGAGTGTCACCTTGACCGGTATATCAGGGAATACCATTATCTCGGTTATGGCAAGCTGCATCACGAGAATGTCCATAAGCGCGATGCGCTCAATCTCCCAGTTGGTGGTGTTCCTGTCGATCAGTTCGGAATTCTGCCCCGCGCGGAGAATAGTCTTCCTGAACAGCATCTTTACAAAATCCTCATCTTCCCTGTTCTTGAACATGGGCATCATTACGACATTCTCACCATCCCCGGATTTAAACTTTCTGAGGGTTTTTTCTATCATCACGGCAACATACTCCATGTCATCATTCCAATAGATGCTCTGCTCCTCGAGATTAGACTCGAGATCTTCAGACTCAAGGAAAAGTTGTGTTACCATGTCAATCACGAATTTCTTGTCGGAGACATATCCCTGAGCTTCGTGCTTCATGTACTTTTCATACCTTTCCCATGCAATCATCTTGTTGTACATCAGTCTTGGAATATGCGGGAAATTAGCCCAGGAAAGCTTTTTTGAAGAGATATAGCCGTTGAAGGACTTATTCCTCCTCAGCTGTTCGATCACCCTGTTGTCGATAAATCTGGTGTTGGGATTCAGGTCTTCAGGGGTAGGTATCTTCTTCTGCCTGGCCTGGTCAATCTTTTCAGAAGCGATGTCGGCTACCTCAACAACAAGCAGCAACAGGTAATGATACAAATCATAAGTCTTCCCGATACTGAAGAGCAACTCCTTCTCAGCTAACTCAATGTCATCATCCTCCCCGCGGTTGAATGCATACAATGCCATCAAGGCCTTAATGCGCAATAATCTTCTGCTTATCATCTATAAAGAACCTCAGAATTTGGCTGCAAAAATAACTTTTTTCCGTCAGCTGCAAAACATCGGGCCAAAATTAAAATGCAGATTTGAAAGGCGGTGTATTGTTTTTAAAAAATATTGTTACTTTTGACAAGCATAACACCAGACTAACCTAAACTGACTTGGAAATGGAAGAAGAAGCCGGATTAAAGGAGGTCATTAACGGGAGTAAAGAACAGATTGTACAGGAAGAGATTTACACAAAAGTGGTAAGGGCAGGGAAAAGAACCTATTTTTTTGATGTCAAGGCCACACGCAAGGACGATTATTACCTTACCATAACCGAGAGCAAGAAACGGGTGGGAAAGGAAGGCAAGATCTTCTATGAGAAACACAAAATATTCCTTTACAAGGAGGACTTCGAGAAGTTTTCTGAAGGACTTAAGGATGCCGTTGATTACATTTCAAACGGAAATGCCATAGCGAGAAGGGAAACAGCGCTATCCGAAGAGATAGTTAGCAGCGATCATTCAGAACTCTCATCCGGGGATTTTACCAATTTGGACTTTGAAGACCTGGATATTAAATAATGAAGTCATTTCCTGATGGTTGATTATATTCTGTTAATACTGGCAGTAATACTACTTGTGATCGGGATTATAGGCTGTCTCGCCCCGGTCCTTCCCGGTCCGCCCTTAAGCTATGCCGGTCTTGTTGTCTTTCATTTCACGAGATTCGCCGAGTTCTCAAACAAACTTCTTATTGTTCTTGCTATAGTTGTGGTAGTCGTAACCATCTTTGACTATATAGTTCCCGTTTGGGGAACAAGGAAATTCGGGGGTACAAAGTACGGAACAAGAGGCGCAACCGTCGGACTGATAATAGGCCTGTTCCTCGGACCCTTTGGAATAGTAATAGGCCCCTTCATCGGGGCAGTCGTGGGTGAGCTGATCTTCAGGGATGATATGAAATACGCCCTGAAAGCAGGCTTCGGCAGTCTTCTCGGATTCCTGACTGGCGTCGGTCTGAAGCTTGCCACCTCATTCGTGATCACATTCTATTTCGTGAAAGAGTGGATCAGGTGAATGATCAGACAATCAGCCCAATGTGGCAACCATCACTGCCTTTATAGTGTGAAGCCTGTTCTCCGCTTCATCAAACACTACTGAGTGTTTCGACTCGAAAACATCCTCAGTGACTTCCATTCCGTCGAGACCATACTTCCTGAAAATCTCCTCACCTATTATGGTTTCACGGTTATGGAAAGCTGGCAGACAATGGAGAAACTTTACATTCGGGTTACCTGTCTTCCTTACCACATCCATATTCACCTGAAAGGGTTTGAGAAGCCTGATCCTCTCCTCCCATACCGAATCGGGTTCGCCCATCGACACCCAGACGTCGGTATACAGAAAATCGACATCCTTCACCGCTTCCCCGACATTATCGGTAATGTTTATCCTGGCTCCGGTTTCCGCGGCAATCGCCTTACATTTCTCAACAAGCTCTTTGTCCTGCTGATAGGCTGACGGAGCCGCCGTCCTGAAATCCATTCCCATCTTTGCAGCTCCTACCAGCAGCGAATTGCCCATATTGTAACGAGCATCCCCGAGATAGCAGAAAGATACCCTGTTAAGCGGCTTGTCGGTAAACTCAAGCATCGTCATGAGATCAGCAAGTACCTGTGTGGGATGAAATTCATTGGTAAGTCCGTTCCAGACCGGAACCCCGGCATATAAAGCCAGTTCTTCAACAATGGCCTGCCCGTAACCGCGGTATTCGATTCCGTCATACATCCTTCCGAGAACACGTGCAGTGTCCTTCATCGACTCCTTATGACCGATCTGCGAACCTGTAGGCCCAAGATAGGTTACATGGGCTCCCTGGTCGATGGCGGCAACTTCAAACGCGCACCTTGTCCTCGTCGAAGTCTTTTCAAAAATTAGCGCAATATTCTTTCCCTTCAGAAGCTGTCGTTCTGTACCTGTATATTTTGCCTTTTTAAGATCGGCAGATAGATTGAGAAGAAAATGAATTTCTTCGGGGGTGAAATCGAGAAGCTTCAAAAAATTACGGTTGCGGAGATTGACTGGCATGGTCCTGGATTTAAATTGTTTGTTCCTTTAATTATTGAGTCCCCTCTGAAAAAGGGGGTTTTACAAAAAAACATAAAATTAATGATAACCTATATAAACGACGCGATGGAAAAGGTTTACCTTGATGGAGCTTATCAAAGTCCTGCAAATGACACGTATTGTGAAAACATAGATGTTGTATTCACAGGTTATTTAACCTCACAGACAG
>JAAYQC010000225.1 GCA_012519515.1 Bacteroidales bacterium
CAGTCCATCGAATCATTGTTCAACTGGATCATCGAAAAAACAGATATTCAAAGAGCATCAAAGGTGCGTTCTACCAGAGGATTGCTAGTTCATGTCTTTGGAAGAATCGCGGCTGCTTTTATTTTTTTAATTTTTTAACTCTTAATTCGCATATTTTGTATATCTACAGGAATGCACAAATCGAAATAACGGATACCGACTTGCTTTCAAATATACCTATTTTTATTACTAATGGGGCTCATAAATTAACTCATTTCTCTGCATAAAGATTTAATTGTTATTGTGAGTTTTCACTTAGTTATGTTATAGAAATTGACTTTTTCTTCTATTGCACAATAGACTAATTGACTCGTGATAAGGGACTATTTTGCTAAAGAAAGCTTCATTTCTTGCCGATATCGGCAAGAAATGAATATATTTGCATGAGAATAGTATTTAGTGCTGGTGGATATGGAATTTATCTCTGTAAAAGAATATGCTGCTGCTTATAGTTTAGCTGAAAGAAGTGTTAGAAACTATTGTGTTCAAGGCAAGATTGCTGGGGCTCAATTGATAGGTAAAACGTGGAGTATTCCAGCTGATGCTCCTTTGCCACAAAGGAAGAAGTCCAAGGCTTCGCACCTTTTGAATGCTTTGCGTGAACAGATGGAAAGCAGACTCAAAGGTGGCATATACCACCGCACACAAATAGATTTGACCTACAATTCCAATCATATAGAGGGGAGCCGTCTCACAAAAGAGCAAACACGCTACATCTTTGAGACCAATACGATAGGCATTACTGACGAGGCTATCAAGGTCGATGATATTATTGAGACAACCAATCACTTCCGTTGTATTGACTTCATCATTGAGTATGCAGATGAGCCACTGACTGAAAACATGATAAAAAAATTGCACTCGCTTCTCTAGACTGGTACTTCAGAAGCAAGTAGGTCATGGTTTGCAGTAGGTGATTATAAACAATTACCCAATGAAGTGGGAGGGAAAGAGACTATTGCCCCAGAGAAGGTGGCATCAGCTATTCAAGCACTACTTAAAGAATATAGGAGCAAAAAGACGATTGTGTTTGAAGATATTCTTGACTTCTACTATCAGTTTGAAGCTATCCACCCTTTTCAAGATGGGAATGGTAGGGTAGGACGGCTGATTATATTCAAAGAGTGCCTAGCACATGGCATAGTCCCATTTATCATCACAGATGAACTCAAGATGTTCTACTATCGTGGCTTGAACTAATGGGAGCAAACTCCTGGCTACCTCATTGACACCTGCCTTACTGCTCAAGACCAATACAAAGCCCATCTCGACTACTTCCGAATCAAGTATTAACCCATCTTTACCACGGTTAAGTCTCACCCACAAACGACTGCAAGTGATGTGAAATGGGTATATTTGTGTGTGGGGGGAAGAGGAGCGAAAAAAGACTATAGTACGATACTATTTCGCAGGATAGAAACTGATATCATGAAGCAAGCAGAAGATAATCAGATTATCATATACAATACTGATGATGGAAAAGCTAGAGTGACCCTCTATGCTAAGGATGGCAACATCAGGATGAACCAAAACCAGATGGCAGAGCTTTATGCCACCTCTGTCCCCAACATCAGTATGCATATATCTAACATACTGAAAGAAGGAGAGTTAGTAGAAAATTCAGTTATTAAGGATTACTTAACAACTGCCTCGGATGGCAAGAATTATCAGGTGACCTTCGATGCCCTTGATATGATTTTAGCCATAGGATTCCGAGTGCGGAGCAAGAGGGGCACGCAGTTCAGAAAGTGGGCTAATCATAACCTAAAGGAGTATATGATTAAATGGTTTGTCATGGATGATGACCGCCTAAAGAATCCTGATGGAAGACCAGACTATTTTGATGAGCTCCTTGAGCGGATACGTGATATTCGAGCGAGTGAAAAGCGGTTCTATCAAAAGGTTAGGAACTTGCTTGCTTTAAGTAACGATTACGACAAGACTGATAAGGCTACTCAGATGTTCTTCGCTGAAACCCAGAATAAACTCCTCTATGCAGTCACTCAGCAAACAGCTGCTGAAATAGTTGTGAGCCGTGCCGATGCCAACGAACCCAATATGGCTCTAACCTCTTGGAAGGGCTCTGTGGTCAGAAAGCAAGATATATACATAGCTAAGAATTACCTAAAGCAGGAGTGGGGCAACGCTTCGTGCGTGAACTGGAGCAGGGCAAGACCACGCTTCGCCTTGATAAGGTCAATAAAGGCTTTGAGCTTTTTGGCTCGGAGTGTGGTTCTGTGCCAATGAAACGAGAAGGAGATGAAGTATGAAACAAGCTATTGTTTATTGGAAGACACTCAAAGCAGGCTTTTTGTGGAACTAAGTGCATTAATAAACGTTGCATCAAACTAAATAAGATGAGTATGAAATCAGAACAAGATGTCAAAAAAGCAAAAGAACATAGCGAGAAATTACTCAGTGCATTGTATCAGCAGATTGCTGATACATCTGAATGTGTTGTGCCTTTATATGATGTTATAGCGGGCTACTTCTTCCAAGATTTTGACTATCAAAAAGTAAAGTCCTTTATTCCTCAGTGGATGATAGATGCAGGACGGTCGCCAGAATCTGGAATTAATAAGGAACATTATGAGCATTTACGCTCAATATATGCCGATCCTATATCAAATAGGATTATTCACTGGGCTGATGTGCAAGGGTTATTGGCGGCGTTCCAAGACCGTGTGATAGCTGCTAGTCATCACTTGGAAGTAATATACAAGTACCTGCCAGCTTACTGTCTGTATGAGGACAGCGAATACGAAACGTGTACTAAAGGACTCGATGACACTTCTGATAAGGTGCATACAGCTATAAACAACGTGTTTGTAGTATTATGCTCGTCATTTGATCTTTTTACCAAGGTGGTGTATGAGTGCTTAAAGTACGATCGCAATCGTTTTGCTGAATATAAGAAACTGAAATCCCGGAAAGATAAAATACTGTATAAGAAGGGAAACAATGGCTTTGATGAACTGAAAGCTGACGGATTGTTATATAGTGAACCAGTATGTGTGAGGACTGCTTGCCGTTTTCGTGACGAGTTTATTCATAATGGGGCTTGGGATTACCGCTGTACTATCTACTATCCCTATGTTGCGGGTGGCAAGCCAGTGGAGCCTTTTGTGGTGATGCCGGACATTGATGCCTCAGGACTTCTTGTAAGTTCTGGTTCGAGAAATAAGTTCTATGCCAAGAGCGATAAAATAAATGTATTCCTTGTTGGATTTGTGAAGGATGTGATGGGAACGCTGAATAAGACAATTAAGGCTCTAATAGTTTTACTCCAGAAGAAAACGGATCCAGGTAACAAGGACGAGGCTACAGAAAAGGCTATATCAATCTTGTTAAAGAACCAAATTATCAGCAAAAAAAGGTGATGGGATATGAGTATACAGATACGGAGTTGGTGAAATATATAGATTCTTTCACGCCTAATTTTCTCGTGAACTATCCGATTATTGCTGAACTGTGTAACGGTATAAGACTCACTAAATCTTTAGAAAATCAGCTGCTCTACAGTAGCTGCACTAATGGCAGACCTTATAGGATGCTGATGTATGTACTGCTACTTAATGAGACAGCTAATCTAAAGCATGATTTTCAATTGGCCTATCACTTACTGAGAGAGGCTTATCTGATGACTGATAACATCTATGGTCAGTTGAAACAATCAACGTATCCTTTTGTGTTGGCTGATTATCTAATAGAATTGGAGAAGGCTCTGCCAAACAGGAACTCTGATGAGTTGGATGGAGAAGAAAAAAATATTTATGATGAGTTGCCCCAAAGGTCAGAGTATATAGGGGTATGTGCGATGATGAAAAACAATCTGGCCAATTTGGTATAAGTTGGACGCTGGATAAGGACTATGCCAAAAATTATGTTTTCTATAAGAAGAATGAGGTGAAAGGAAAGGTTGGCTGGTGTGCAGAAATGGAGATAGATAAAAGTGAGATTTTTGCTGTATGGGGCGTAGTTAGTAAAAGAAAAGAGATTGTGATTAACCCTAAGAAATGCAGAAAAGTGAAGTTTGTTGAAGTGATAAAAGAGTAAATGGTGAAAGGTAGGCTTGTTATATTATAGATTTTACACCTTAATGTTATACTAATAGAGCGACCACTTAACATGGGTCGCTCTATAGGTTTAATTAGTTCAATTCGTGGGAGAGGCGTTCTTGCTCAAGAGTGAGTTGCTGTTGCTGGTGGAGAAGCTCGGCTTGGCGTTGGAGGGCTTTCTCGTATTGGGTGACTTCCTGTTGGAGCTGGCGGATGGTCGTCTTGGAGGGGTTGGACTCAAAGAGACTGTCTAGCTGGAGATAAACTTCTCTGTCGGCTTTGTCTTCCATGCGAAGAACTCGGTACTTGAGGGATTGCTCCTGTAGAGTTTTATTTGAAGAGTGGAGGTGCACTGCCCAGCCAACGGTTGCGGATAGGACTAAGATAAGAATAGCCCATGCCACCCACTCAGCCCACCGCTTGACATCAAAGAGTACGTAGATATTCTTGGTCGCTAGAGTGTTGGTCTCCTCAAGCTTTTCATAAACCTCTTGTATGGCTTGCCCTTGCTTCTTCTTAAAGGGGGTGCCTATGTTCCAACCGAAGTGCATAAGGTCAATAGTCTTTAGTTCGGAGGAGATAGTGACGGCTTGAGCCTCATCTTGATTCCATTGTGAAGTGAGAAATAGCCATAGCTCCTCACATAGCTTTTTGAGCTCTTCTTCTGAAATATAGGGTATTAATGTCTCTTGCGAGTAAGTGATAATGGTTTTCACTTTCTCCAACTCTTCGTTGAGACGAAGTTCAAGAGCATTCCTTTTGCACTCAGAATAATCAAAGGAGGTCGTGGAGGTAGGCTTGACTGACTCCATGTCTTCCGACACTACTTCTGCTACAAGAGAAGGTGCTTGTGGCACGGTCTCTTGTCGTTGTTTTAGAAATAGTAGCATGAGCTCATAGAGTAAGCTGCGAATCAATAAAAAGCCCGCATATAGTATCAATAGACTAAAGATAAAGGTGACTGTGGAGGTAAAGCTATCTGCAACACTTATTAGCACTTGATGCCTTGCATAGGCACTGAGTGGTATGCTGACCCCGATAATGGTCAGCAAGGGTATATGTTGTTCCTGTCTGTAATCGTTCATACTTGTACTTGTTTCTTTTTGCAAACATAAATAAGTATTGATGACCAACCATCACACAAGGAAGTATAGGAAACTATTGGGAAGTCTCGGGAAGTCTCTTTGTGCATGACACGATTTCTGCCATTTACCAGAATGAAAACCTGCCATTTACCCGAATAAGCATACACAAAGAATTGAAATATAGTGAATTGTTTGTTTTAGCCAGGTCAGTTTGTACCATTTACTTGCTGTTGCATAATATCAGTAAAAGAATCTATGCTAATCTATCATTAAATATAGACATTGTGTATATTTGCGTATTATATGATAGATTGAATGATATGGCAAAGAACACAATGGGGACGAAGTTGCCCCGAAAGCTAGAGCAGAAGATGCAGATTGTAGGCGAACAGATTAAGCTGGCTCGCCTTAGACGCAATCTGACAATTGCACAGGTGGCAGAGCGAGCTACCTGCTCACCTCTTACCGTATCACGGATAGAGAAGGGCACACCTACCGTTGCCATCGGTATCTATCTCAGAGTGCTGTATGCGCTCCAGCTAGATGACGATATCCTCTGGCTAGCCAAAGAAGACGAACTAGGTCGTCGCTTACAAGACCTGAGTATGGTTGATAGGCAGCGAGCTTCAAAGAAAGAGTAGCCATGAAGACATTACTGATATATGCTGATTTTGATTGGCTTGAAGAGGTTAGGCTAGTCGGGGAGTTGTCCTACGAATCAATTCGTGGGGCTGATAGCTATGGTTTCTCTTTTGATAAAGAGTGGCTTCGGGATTATGGGAACCTCTCTTTGAGTGCTGACCTCAATCCATATATAGGGATGCAATATACAGACGAGGGGAGAGATATCTTTGCTTGCTTTTCGGATGCCCTGCCTGATCGCTGGGGTAGAATGCTATTTATGCGTAAGGAGCAAATACTAGCAAAGGAAGAGCAGAGACCTCTCCATCGTATTTCCTCATTCGATTATCTCCTTGGCATTGATGACTTTTCTCGTATGGGTGGCTTCCGATTCAAGGAGGCTCCAGATGGTGAATTCATCAATAGTAGCCCAATATTAAGGGTGCCCCCTTTGACTGATATAAGGACTTTGGAAGCTGCTAGCTGGGAGATAGAGCAAAGCGAGGAAGCTAGCGAGTTGCCCGATAAGAAGTGGCTGACTCAACTTTTACAGCCAGGCTCTTCGCTTGGAGGAGCCAGACCAAAAGCTAATGTGATAGATACAGATGGAGCGTTATATATCGCTAAGTTTCCATCAAGAAAGGATGACTATGATGCTGGTTTATGGGAGCACTTTTGTCAGCTGTTGGCAAAAGAAGCTGGTATTAATGCTGCTGATACGAAAGTGATCGCCACAGGAACTAAGTATCATACTTTATTATCTCGTAGGTTTGATAGAAAGGAAGGCGGTCATCGTATTCACTTCGCTTCAGCGATGACCCTGCTAGGGTTGAATGATGGAGACAATGCTTCCAATGGTTATGGCTACCTAGATATTGTCGATTTCATCATCCAGCATTGTACGGATGTTCAAGCCAATCTTCAAGAGCTATATAGAAGAGTTGCCTTTAATATTTGTATCGGCAATAGTGACGACCACTTTCGCAACCATGGTTTCTTGCTGACGGCTAAAGGGTGGACTTTGTCACCTGTCTATGATATGAACCCTACGCTCAATCAGTATCAAAGTCTGCTCATCAACTCCAATACGAGTGAAGCCAACTTAGGCTACTTGACGAATGCTTCTGAGGAGTATATGCTTGAAAAGGAAGTCGCTCAGTGTATCATTGATGAGGTTACTGAAGCGATGAGGGGATGGCGAACAATAGCAGCAAAGCTAAGTATCCCAAACCGTGAGATACTTGGCTTTGCTAGTCGATTCAACGTAAATGAAACGAAGAATTGTTAGTCTCTTCGAAATTCAATGTGCTTTAGTTTTTCTTAGCTCCCTTAGAGTCAGTTCTATTACTTCGAACATGCTCTCGAACAGTGATGGTCTTGCCATTCACTTCTCTTTTGTGTTCAGGAATTCTATTGTACTTTTTACCACTAGAATCTTTAGCCATAATATTCCTCCTTTCCCCTCTATAAATCATTTCAACCATCCAAGTGAAATCTACTCTTGCCTACAACTTCTTTTTGGCGGTGTAGCAGCCAGACAACCTAAACGTAAAACTAAAAATGTTGTCGGTTCTCTCTATCTATAGAACTTCAAAATTTAGACCAATCTATATGTAGTGTCAAGATTGTCAGCAGTGTACATTTCTTCTTGCAAAAATGGCTTGCTTATTCATGCTTTGTCATCCTTTGATATGATTGGTTGTATTATCTTACTTCAAGGAGATTGTGTTGGCGGTCTCGCGTTTCTTGGAGCTGACGAGGTCAGCGTAGATTTGGGTGGTGCTGACGTTCTTGTGGGTCAGCATCTTGGAGACGGTGTAGATGTC
>JAAYQC010000130.1 GCA_012519515.1 Bacteroidales bacterium
TATTGATGGTTAAAGTAAATTCCGTGAAATATTCACCCGATGATAACTCAACATTATCAGGATTATCACTCCATCTATATAGCATTAATATTTCTTCTCCCGACTTAATTATGCTAGGTGGAAGATTTATGGCCAGACAATTAACAGGATACGGATAAGGTTTACCCAATGGGATAGCAGTACTTTCGGTATTGTTTTTCTTTTTGATAAGAAAAAAATCTTCTTGATTTTGTATCATACAGCCATCGCCATAATACCATTCAAAACCTTTCTTTGAACGATTAATTATTTTCAGTACAAAAATTACATCAGTACCTGCATTGAAACTATTTTTAACAACATTGTCTTCCATCGTAAATACCTCAAAATCAATCTGGGAAAGCTGAATTAATGTTTGAGCATCGTCAAATCCATTGCTAAATGAGTCGTTATCTTTCTGGCAGCTATAAATCATTGTACCAATGATTACCAAAAAAGCTATAATGAATTTAATTTTTCTCATAGTATATATAATTATAGTTAAATTATTTCTTTCTTGTTTTAAAAGAAGTATTCAGAAGTACGTTTTATGAAGGTGTCCAAAGCAAGAAAAATCATAGCTTGAACACCGTTAGCCGTCCGTCGTGTACTGTTCTCATTTAATACATGTGAGTTTTATCTCAATGATTTTTAAAGATAATAATAAATCTTTGCCGCCATTCATTTCGACCGTGGGCCGCGGCATTTCTCATGTTCTCCCACGGTCTGAACAGGATGCCCGCTTTAAAAAGATAAAAATGCCATATTAAGCCGCCGCAACTGTGTCGTAATAACTGTAAGAAGCCGTAATCGAATGTGTTCATGCCTGAAAAGCTAAGTTATCAAAACAACAACCATACACATAACACACCAAATATCAATCATGTAAGTTACGAAAGAGAGAGGGTCATTCCAAATAATTTCATGCTTTTTTCATGTCTCCCAAGTAAATAGTTTCCTTTCAAAGTCACTTCTTTATAAAATACGAATCTGACTGCTGAAACGTTACAGGGGAACTGAAATTTTTTTTAAACATTCATAATTTTCTTGAAAACCCGAATAACGAACTATGACACGCAAGAACTGTGAGCGGCATGCGGCGAGTGGAAAAGCGCAGGGGCAGGGCTCAGGGGGCAGTGACAGGTCTTGCAGGTCTTGCAGGTCGTGCAAGTCATGCAAGTCTTGCAGGTCTCTTACAATGAGGCATTGACTACACTAAACGCTGAACGCTAAACTCTAAACTCTAAACTCTAAACTCTAAACTCTGAACTCTAAACTCTGAACGCTAAACCCTTAACGCTAAACCCTTAACGCTAAATCCCGAACCCCTTGCCTCTTGCCGTTTTAACTTTTCAACCCTCATTCTGCAACATTATTCCCCATAAACAATAATCTCTCCCGTTTTTTTGTTATCTTAATAGCGTATTAAACAATAGAGAAATTGGAGAAGCCGCTCAGGTATATCAGAGTCAATGACCGCACGGTAGTGGGGACAAGGAAGGATATGTCCGATGATGAGGTGAGGAAGAAGTTTAATGATAACCTCAGGCTTTCTCCATATTACAATCCGAAAAAATTCTTCGTGATCTCGGAAAGCCGGTGGGTCTGAAGCCCGGTTTGTTTTTCCTGATATCCTGCATCATTCATTAATAAGGCATTATTTGAAACCAAAGGCTTGTTTTGTAACAAAACAGACAGCTGTTTGATTTTTATCTATATTTGAAATCCATGTATATTCCATGGAAATTAGAAATATTGCGTCCAATGACTATAATAATAATCGTAATTGTAGCAATTTGCGGAGTATTTTTACTCGTCGTGTATAACCGGCTTGTAAGACTGGTAAACTATGTCAGGGAGGCCTGGAGCGGCATCGATGTCCAGCTTAAGAAACGTCACGACCTGATTCCCCTTCTGGTGACGACTGTAAAGTCATATGCATCTCACGAGCGGAACCTTCTTGAAGCCATCACCAAACTCAGGACCAGGGGGATGTCAGCTACCTCGCTCAGGGAAACAGAGAGCGCTGAAATAGAGCTGTCGAAGGCGTTGGATAAGCTCTTTGTGGTAGTGGAGAATTATCCCGATCTCAAGGCCAGCCAGAATTTCCTGGAACTGCAGAGCGATATATCAAAGGTGGAAAATGACCTCCAAAAGGCTCGCCGTTACTACAATGGAACGGTACGTAACTACAACATAATGATAGAGCAGTTCCCGTCGAGCCTGGTGGCAAAACTGACAGGCCACCGGCAAAAGGAATTCTTTGATATAGGAAATGAATCGGAGAGGGCGGTGCCGGACATCAACATGTAATACACTGAAAGATGAAGAAATTAATAATATCCCTGGTTCTGGTTTTTATCGGACTTTCGGCAAATTCGCAGGAAAGGATCCTTTCCTACGACGTTATCGCGGCTATTGAAAAGGATGGCACTCTGCTGGTCCAGGAACAGATCAGGGTTGCTGCCGAAGGAAATGCAATAAAAAGAGGCATCTACAGGACTTTCCCTACCAAATACAAAGACAGACTGGGCAATCGCTACAAGGTCGGCTTTGAGGTGACGGAGGTTCTGAAAAACGGAGTTCCCGAGCCCTGGTTCACCAGGAAAGAATCGAACGGAGTTATTGTTTATATAGGTGACGAAAATGTTATACTTGAACCGGGAGTATACAATTACAGCCTTTCTTTCAGGACAAATCGCCAGCTGGGCTTTTTCGACGGCTATGACGAGCTTTACTACAATGCCATTGGCGGCGACTGGGCTTTCCCGATAGAAACAGCTACCGTTACTCTTATACTCCCTGAAGGAGCGAAAGTTTTAAGTAAGGCTGCCTTTTCAGGCTATGCCGGATCAACGGGCTGCGACTGCCTGCTCACTGCAGAAAGGAATATGGTAAGCCTTGCCATGACCAGAACGCTACAGCCCGGGGAACAGCTTACCATCGCGGTCGGATGGCCGGTGGGACATGTGATCAGGCCTACGGTTATCACAAAGATTGCCTGGTTTCTGAAAGATAACCTTTATATCCTTATTGCCCTGGCCGGAATCGCCGGAGTCATAATGCTCTACTTCAGGCGATGGAAGTCGGTTGGAAAAGACCCTGCCAAAGGAACCATTATACCCCTGTTTGATCCGCCCGAAGGATTCAGTCCGGCAGATACCGGCTACCTGGTCGCCATGGGGATGAAGGAAGAAGTGCTGACAGCGGCGCTTGTCAATATGGCCGTGAAAGGCTGCCTGAAAATCGTAAATACAAAAAAGAAATATTCCCTTGAACTTATTCCCGGTAATACTGCTGAACTCACTCCGGAGGAAAAAGTCCTTGCCTCAGTTCTTTTTTCCTCATCTCAGGAGCTGGTTCTGGACAATGAGAACTATCAGTTGTTGCTGAACGCGAGAATGATGGCGGAAAAAATCCTTAAAGCTAAAATGATACCGGAATATTTCAATCTCAACGCCAAACACCTTATGCCGGGAGTTCTTCTGTCGATAGCCCTGGTTGTTCTTAGCTTTGTTATATCTCCCTCTCCGCTCGTCCCTGTGATACTGATTATTCTTCTTACCGGACTGGTGATTCTTTTCTCATGGCTTATCAAAGCTCCCACAGTCCGCGGAAGGGCTTTGATGGATGAAGCGGAAGGTTTCAAAATGTACCTTTCAGTTGCGGAAAAGGACAGGCTCAATTTTTTGCATGAACCGGAACTTACTGTAGAACGCTTTGAAAGCCTTCTTCCCTATGCCATAGCTCTTGGAGTCGAAAATGAGTGGGGCAACAGGTTTGAGAATGCACTTAAGCGTTCGATGCAGGAAACAAAAGACTATGAGCCTGCATGGTATGTTGGGACAATACCGGGAACCGCGGCATTTTCACCTTCACATTTTACCTCAACGATGGGAAAAAGCTTTTCATCGGCCATATCGTCGGCATCCACTCCTCCCGGATCATCATCGGGCAGTGGCGGTGGAGGAAGCGCTGGCGGCGGTGGTGGCGGCGGCGGCGGCGGTGGCTGGTAAGACATTGCAGAAGTTGATCTCATCCTTCGAAATCTAATGTTTCCGGAATGTACGAAGCCTGTCATTAAACTTTAGCTTCCGGCTTCAGATTGATAGTGGTGCAAGACAGTGCCTTTCTCTACTTTTGTTTTATTTCTCCTGAAGATTTGATTTATCGTAAGTCATAAAAAAAGCATAATATTGCAGCTTCATAAAACAGAACATCATGACAGAACAAATAAGGATGATAGGAGCAAGGATACGGGAGCTTCGCGATATTTCCGGGATTACTACAGGAGACCTTGCACAGAAGCTCGGACTTCCTGAAGAACTTTATGTAAAATATGAAAACGGCGAATCCGACATTCCGGTTGGAGTGCTTTTCGAGATATCGGAGATGTTCAATGTCGAATTGTCGGTGCTGCTCGGAGGTGATGGCCCTAAACTTCATATCTACGGAATAGTGAGAAAAGGAAAAGGGCTTAAACTTGAACGCCGGCAGCAGTATAAATATGAGAGCCTGGCCTTCAACTTTATAAATAAAAAAGCCGAGGTTTTCATGGTAACCATCGATCCGAAGCCTGAAGATTCACTTCTTGATTTCAACTCCCATCCCGGGCAGGAATTCAACTACGTGGTCGAAGGATCGATGATGACAGTTATCGACGGCTACGAAATCATACTGAACGAGGGTGATTCGATTTATTTCGACTCGGGATACAATCACGCGATGAAAGCCCTCAACAATGAGCAGGTGAGATTCCTGGCAATTATTTTATAGGACAATACCGATATTGACAATGCTTCTTGAAAAATACCTGAAACAGATTGATTTTAAATCATACGAAGAGTTTAAAACCGGATTTGAAATATTAATCCCTGAGAGTTTCAATTTTGCCTATGATGTTGTTGATGAAATAGCACGGATCACACCGGAAAAAACCGCGATGGTGTGGTGTGACGACAAAGGCAATGAAGCTGTTTTCACCTTCGGACAGATGAAATATTTCAGCGACAAAGCTGCAAACTTCTTCAGGACGAAAGGCATCCGAAAGGGTGACCGTGTCATGCTGATACTGAAAAGACATTATACATTCTGGTTCTGCACGCTGGCACTGAACAAAATAGGAGCTGTTATAATCCCCGCAACCCATCTCCTTACCGCCAAAGACATTGTTTACAGGAACAATGCCGCCGGCATCAGGATGATTGTCTGCGTACCCGATCCGGAGGTAATACGGCATATTGAAGATTCCGAAAGCCAGTCCCCCACCCTTGAGTTCAAGGTCCTGGCAGGCAGCGAACGGGAAGGATGGATCAATTTTTCAAAGGAAATGGAGGAGAGTCCGGAGGTATTTACAAAACCCGGACCGGATAAAGTGCCGGGGAATGATGATACAATGCTTCTTTATTTCACTTCGGGCACTACCGGAATGCCCAAGATGGTAACTCACGATTACACCTATCCGCTCGGACATATACTGACAGCGAAATACTGGCAGTGCGTTCAGGATAACGGCCTGCATTTTACCATAGCCGATACGGGATGGGCCAAATCGGCCTGGGGCAAGATCTATGGTCAGTGGATATCAGGGAGCGCGGTGATGACATACGATTATGACAGGTTTATCCCGAAACATATTCTAGAGGTGATTGAAAAACACAAGGTAACAACATTATGCGCCCCTCCTACAATTTACAGGTTCCTGATAAAGGAAGACCTGGAAGCCTTTGATCTCAGCTGCCTGAAGAACTGTGTTGTTGCCGGTGAACCGCTCAATCCCGAGGTATATAAATTCTTCTTTGAGAAAACCGGACTGAAGCTTATGGAAGGTTATGGTCAGACGGAATGTACCATTGCCCTGGCTACCTTTCCCTGGATGAGACCCAAACCCGGATCGATGGGGAAGCCGTCGCCGGGCTATGATATTGAAATTGTCGATGAATCGGGCTCTCCCTGCGAGGTTGGTTATGAAGGAGAAATAGTTATTCATACTGACAGGAGAAAGCCGGTCGGTATGTTCAAGGGCTATTACATGGATGAAGAGATGACAAGAAATGTCTGGTCGGACGATGTTTACAGGACCGGCGACATGGCCTGGCGCGATGAGGATGGATACTTCTGGTTTGTTGGCAGGGCGGATGATATTATCAAGAGTTCGGGTTACAGGATAGGTCCCTTTGAAGTCGAAAGTGCCCTTATAGAGCATCCGGCCGTTCTTGAATGTGCTGTGACTGCCGTTCCCGATCCCGACAGGGGACAGATTGTAAAAGCCACAATAGTTCTTTCAAGAAATTATAGCCCCGGAGATGAACTGGCCAGGCAACTGCAGGACCATGTCAAGAAAGTCACAGCTCCCTACAAGTATCCGAGAATTGTTGAGTTTGTTGACGAGCTGCCGAAAACAATAAGCGGAAAGATTAGAAGAGTGCAGATAAGGGAAAAGGATGGTTAATCTGAAAATTTGAAAATCGCTCTAAAGTGACAATTTTCAATGATTAATATAATATTCCGCCGAAAAAATAACTGATAGGACAATTCCGTTTTATGAGTGAATTTGATACTTTTAAAAGTATCAAATCCCTTATGATATTCAATTATTATTAACCTCAAAACTCCAATACCATGAGATCAAAAGCAGCGCTAATGATAAGCTTTTTCATGTTGTCAGCCATTGCCTTCTCGCAGACAGAAAAGGGGACTCTGATAGTTTCCGGTAACAACAGCCTTGAATTTACTCATACTGAGGGGAAACTTACAGATAAAGAGACTGGCTCATCTAGTCGTTCGAAAGTGAATACCTTAGAGTTCATGCCGGCTGTTGGTTATTTTGTCGCAGATAATTTTGCTGTTGCACTTTCAGTAGATTACATACGTTCCTCACAAAAAAATTACAAATCAAACCAGCTGTCATTTATGCCGACCTTAATGTATTATTTTCCGGGTGAATCATCATTCAGGCCTAATGTCCAGGCTGGTTTCGGATATGCAGTATTAAAGGAAAAGTTCAACACGTACAAGGAGTCGTTCTCCGGATATGCTTATGGCGCTGGTTTGGGCCTGGATTATTTCATTAGCGATAATATTGCGGTCGGTCTTGGAATACAATGGATAGGCACAAAGATGACCTACTCGGAAGACAAGGATTTAAAAACTACTGCCAATGCTTTGGGATCGGTCATTGAATTCTCACTGTTCTTTTAAAGCTCAGGGCATAAGGCACAGGGCATAAGGCACAGGGCACAGAGCACAGGGCACAGGGCTCAGGGCGCAGGGCACAGGGAACAGGGCACAGGGCACGGGGCACAGGGCGCAGGGCACAGGGCACAGGGCACGGTGATAGGTCTTGCAAGTCGTGCAAGTCATGCAAGTCATGCAAGTTTCTTACAATGAGGCTTTAGCGAAGGTCGTGTCGGAAGAATCCTCTTGGGAGGTGTGGGGGTGGGTTCTTGTAGAGCGAGAGTGAGGGAGAAAAGCAAGCCTTTTAGATATTCGGAACCATGTTATAACATTGTTATAACGTGTTTCGGGCTTTATTTCTGACAGCTAAACACATAGGAAGAGACCGCAGGACAATGTATTATGTATTATGTATTATAGGCGATGTATTATAGGCGATGTATAAACAATTAGCAATTAGCAATGA
>JAAYQC010000131.1 GCA_012519515.1 Bacteroidales bacterium
ATTGGCGAAGGGAAATGAGGTTTGTTGACGGCATCGGGAAAATTCTGTGTTTCAAGAGCAAGGCCCCATCTCTTCCCATATTTCTTCCCGAACTTCCCCTTCTCATTGTCGATCCAGTTGGCCGTGTAGAGTTGAAGGCCAGGCTGGGTGGTATACACTTCAAGCGTCCTTCCCGAGGACGGATCATAAGCCCTTGCTGCAAGCCCCGTATCACCTGCCGGGTGATCGAGTACCCAGTTATGGTCGTAACCTGCCCCAAAACGCAGCTGTTCGTCGTCCAGATTGATATCCCGGCCGATTTTCTTCGGACTGGTGAAATCGAAAGGAGTTCCCTTTACTGATATGATTTCGCCGGTGGGTATGTTGGTTTCATCGGTCGGGGTAAAAAATTTCCCCCTGATCATCAGTTCATGGTCACAGATACTGCCTGAACCATCTCCCGCGAGGTTAAAGTATGAGTGTCCGGCCAGGTTAACCACTGTTGCCTTGTCGCTTGTTGCCTGAAAATCCATATGCAGCTCATCGTCATCCGTAAGTGTATAGCTGACCGACACCTTAAGGTTACCCGGATATCCCTCCTCTCCATCGGCTGAAAGGTACTCCATTTTAACGCTATGCTCCGATTCATCGACCACGCTCCAGACAACCCTGTTGAATCCCTTTATTCCACCATGAAGGTGGTTTGGTCCGTTGTTTACAGCCAGAGTGTATTGCTTTCCGTTTATTGTAAAGCGTCCCTTTTCAATCCGGTTTGCACAACGTCCGCATACAGCTCCCATACAAGGGCTGTTCATGTTGATATAGTCGGCAATGTTGTCATAGCCCAGTACCACATCGGCAAAGTTACCTTTTCGGTCGGGCACGAATATGCTGACTATTATTGCCCCGTAGTTTGTCACCTGGGCAACGAGTCCGTTTTTATTCCTGAGAGTGTAGAGGCCGGTAGGCTTTCCGTCATAAACACCCTTGAATAAGTCTTCCTTTACTATATTCATATATGTTTTTTAAAATGAAATTAATAACCGTATAGCTCTAAAGTCTGACCTTCCCGGCCCCCTGATGTCTTATAAAGAGGATGTGGCATGAGCCTTTCCCGTAGACATGTTCGAGTGTTGAAACATATTTCTTAAGCATATGCCCTGGAACGAAAGCCTGGATTGTTCCGGCAAAACCTCCACCGTGAACTCTCCAGGCACCCTCGCCCTTAAGCACCAGTTCGCTCAGTGCGAGAGCCAGCGATATGTTCTGTTCCCTGACATCGGAAACCGGATAGATGTTTTGGTTATACATATAGGAACTGAATCCCGAGTCGACCACCATTCCGAGGAATGATTTGAAATCGTTTTTCCCGAGTGCCTCCACCTGGTCAACCACTCTCTGGTTGTCTCCCTGGAAATGGATAGCCCTGAGAATTGCCCTGTCGCCAACTTTTTCGCGGATCTTCGGAATAGCTTCCAGGATCTGTTTCAGGCTGACTTCGCGAAGCACTTTGGCCCCTAACTGGGCTGCAACTGCCTTCATATCGGTCGGAAGAGAAGCATATTCATCATTCAGGTCGGCATGGCTGCCTCCCGTATCGGTAATGACAAGGGAAAATCCGGTGGCGACAAAATCGAAGTTCACCTTTTTAACCTTCGGTTTCGACGGGTCCTTGAAATCGATTGTGATCAGTCCTCCCATGGCGCATGCAGTCTGGTCCATCAGACCGCATGGCTTTCCAAAGTAATTGTTCTCCGAATACTGTCCGATGATTGCATTCTGAATCGGATCGATCTTTCCCTTATTGAACAGTTCACTGAGTATTGCTCCTATCAGGACTTCAAAAGAGGCCGATGAGCTCAATCCTGAGCCTTTTGGGACATCTCCGTCAATACATGCATCGAATCCCCCGATTTCATGTCCTAGTTCCTTAAACCGTGCGCAAATGCCTCTGACAAGGGCGGCAGATGTATACATTTCCGCTTTTACAGGCTTGAGATCTTTCAGATCGACCTGAAACTGCGGGTATCCCTCGGATATGATCCTGATTACATTGGTTCCGTTACGGCCTGCCACACATGCGTTATCTAGGTTAACGGCACCCGCGAGTACCCTTCCGTAGTTATGATCTGTATGGTTTCCACCAATTTCGGTACGTCCGGGCGATGTAAACAATTCAACATCCTTCTTCCCGAATTCAGCTTCAAATTTTTTAAGCAAACCGGCATATCTTTTACCGTTTCTCTTCAGTTCAAGCGGATCATTGCCGTAAAGTTCACGAAATGCCTTGTTGTCCCCTTTGTTGATTTTGCCTATCAGTTTATCTGTTGTCATGGATATATGTTTTTAGTATTGACGAAAGTGTGTAAATATAGCAATTGTATGCAAAAAATAAAACGGAGCCGTCCCAAACAATTTGGAACGGCTCCGCTGTTATTTTGAATGTTTTTCGCAGTTATCAGCGTCGTTTGCTTCCGACAAGCGCGAAGAAAACAATGTAGAGGTAGCAGATAATGGGCAGGATGAATGCGAACCTGACGCCGATAGCGTCAGCGACGAGTCCCATCAGAACCGGCACTACTGCTCCACCGACAATAAGTGTGTTTATAAGTCCGGATGCCATGCTGAGTTCTCCCTTGTCAAGGCCACTGACACCGAGGGTAAAGATATTGGGGAACATAATTGAGTTGAAGAAACCGACAGAAAGTCCGAGCCAGAGAATGATCGGGCCACCTGCTGCCATTACAACAACAAGAAGAAGAGCAGCTATAATTCCGAATATCGCGAGCGATCTGCTGGGATTGCCTTTTCCGAGCCTCAGGGCCAGGTAATTCACGAATGCAATTCCTGTGAATATAAGGCCGTCGGTGATTGATTTGCGGACAAACCATCCCACGAAAAGGGCAAGTAGCAGAACCAGAACCGTATATAGATTCTTTTTTGATTCCTGGATATCCGAGAGCATGAAAGAACCATAGAAACGGCCTACCATGGCGCCTCCCCAGTAAAGGGCGATCATCATCGCGGCCTGGGTGCTTGCTATTCCCAGGGCTTCCTGGAAATACCTCTGGAGCATTGCAGCCGTACCTACTTCAGCTCCTACATAGCAGAAAATACCAATTGCACCGAGAACAACATGCGGATACTTCCATACACTTTTTCTCTCAACGCCCTGTGTTGAGATCTCGGGAAGCTTAAGGAAATAAATGGCAACAGCTATTATGATTACCACGATGCTGATAATCAGGAAAGGAGTTGTTGGCACGTTTTCGGCAGCATCGAGGGCTGCATCGGCTGCTGATTTGAATATGAACAATCCGGCAACCAGGGGTGCAATATAGGTTGCAATGGAGTTAAGAGCCTGTGTAAGGTTTAGTCGTGCAGATGCAGTGGCGGCCGGTCCAAGCGCTGTAACATAAGGATTTGCAGCGGTCTGAAGGAAAACGACACCGCCTGCCATGATGAAAATGGCAAAAAGGAAGAATGGGAAAGACAGCATTTTGGCAGCCGGGAAAAAAAGGAAACTTCCAACGGCTACCAGAAGCAATCCGAGTATCACGCCTCCCTTGTAGCCTATTTTCTTTATAATGCCCCCTGCAGCAAAGGACAATACAAAATAAGTAAAGAAGAAGGCTCCGTTGACCAGCTGGGCCTGGAAGTTGGAAAGCTCAAACACTGCCTTGAACTTGTCAGCCAGGGTAATGTTGAAAGTGGTAACGAAACCGAACAGGAAAAAGATCATTCCCATGAATGCCATCCCTGCCGCTTGCGTATTTTTCTGTTCTGTCATGATTATAGTTTTAGGTTAAACAAAATATCCGAAATTCAGGCGAATGTAAAATTACATTTAAAGATCGATTTTCCTAATTCCATTACAAATTTTTATTCTCAGCGACCAAAACGGAATAATCTGCTTAATGGCTATATTTGCTGAAATTTCGATGAAGATTTTGACAAGATATTTTATATATCTCTCATTTAAAGGAACTTCATACCACGGATGGCAGCTTCAGCCCGGTTCATTGACAGTTCAGAAGATGTTGAATGATGCCATGTCAACTATACTTGGAGAAAAGATCTCGGTAACGGGAGCGGGACGTACGGATGCAGGAGTGCATGCTTCGTTTTTCTGCGCTCATGTTGACAGCCTGCTGCCTGATCTGGATAAGAGAAAGAACCTGATATTCAGGCTGAACAGGTATCTACCGCCCGATATATCCGTGACAGGAATACGAAAAGTCAGGCCTGATGCCAATGCAAGGTTCAGTGCCATATCGCGGACTTACATGTACAGGATATCACGTGCCAAGGATCCTTTCGGCACTGAAACGGGATGGTATGTCCATGGCGATCTCGATATTGACGCCATGAACAAGGCCGCGGCTATACTGATGAAGCACAATGACTTCACCAGTTTCTGCAGGCTGCACTCCGACAACAGGACCAATAACTGCACCGTGTTCAGTGCAGGATGGAAACAGGAAGGAAACAACCTTGTTTTCACTATAAGGGCCGACAGGTTCCTCCGAAACATGGTAAGGGCCATAGTGGGTACGATGATAGATACAGGAAGAGGCAGGATCACGGCTGAAGATTTTGAAACTATCCTTCTTGCCAGGAACAGGTCGTCAGCAGGAATGTCGGCGCCGGCAAAAGGACTGTTCCTGACAGACATTGAATACCCTCAGGAGATATTTGAATAAAGGGAAATAATTGATTCTTTTAATCGTTTGCTATAAAAATCAAAACACCGCACACATAAATATATTTAGGATATGATACTGATCGCCGCATCATTCGGGATGGCAGCCGTTTCATCGACTGAAGAGGCAATGACTGTTCTCGATCTGCTGATGAAGGGCGGGATAATAATGATCCCGATAGTTCTTCTTTCCCTGGTCAGCTTTTACATTTTCATCGAAAGACTCGCCTATATAAACAGGACCACCGCCATAACAAAGGATCTGGTTCCGGCAATTACCGGTGAACTTAAGAACGGCAACCCCAACAATGCCCTCATGCATGCCAGGAACAACCAGGCCGCCCTGGGCAGAATCCTGGAAAGCGGTATTGAAAAGGTAGGAAAACCAATGGACGAAGTGGAAAGAAACATTGAAACGGCCACCAATCTGGAAATAACCAGGATGGAAAAGAATACCGGATACCTGGGAATCATTGCCAGCGTTGCACCAATGCTTGGATTCATCGGTACAATCTCGGGGGTGATCAAGATATTCTACAACATCTCCCTTGCTGACAATATAAGCATCGGCCTTATTGCAGGAGGGCTCTACCAGAAAATGATATGCAGCGGTGCCGGACTTATTGTCGGGGTTCTGGCATATGCCGGCTACCACTACCTTCAAATTAAGATCGACAAGTATCTAATAAGGCTTCAGGAATCTCTTATCCAGTTTTTAAAGGCAGTTTGAAATGAATATCAGAAGAAAACAACAATTCAAACCCGAAGTCAGCACGTCGTCACTGAATGACATCATGTTCTTTTTGCTGCTGTTCTTTCTGATTGTCTCGACACTGGCTAATCCGAACGTCATCAAGGTTCTCCTTCCCAAATCGAGAAGTGCCCAGGAAATTGACAAGCAGCAGATTAACCTGACGGTTACCGAAGACAGGAAGTACTACATCGATCAGAAAGAAGTGCTTTTATCTGAGCTTGAGCAGAAACTACAGGAGCATGTAAGGGGCATCGAAAATCCCACCGTGGTTCTCAGGTTTGCTAAAACTCTTAATATTCAGGATCTTGTAGATGTCCTTGAAGTCGGGGTGCGGCTGAACGTCAAAATGGTTATGGCAACCGACAAGTCAAATGCTTCCCTCTGACAGGAAAGCTGAAAATAACAACAAAAATTTATCGAATAACAATAATTTTACATATGTTATTCGATAATTTTTTTACCCAAAACGATATCAATATTTGTTGCTATTCCAAATCTCCCATGATCTTTCAGCCTGTGAATGAAGCATTTTCAGCCCGCTTAGAACAGTGCATCCTCTCTCCTGCCCTTTTTTGAGGAAGCTTGTTATCTCAGGGTTGTAAACCAGGTCGAACAGGATATGATCCGGTCCGAGCAGTTTATAATCAATATCGGGGTATCCCTCCGTATCCGGGAACATGCCAAGCGGTGTAGTATTTACGATCAGTCTCGTGTTTTGTATTATATCCCTGCCAAGCTCTCCGTAAGTCAGGCATCCCGGTCTCTTTACCCTTGAAACCACCATGTAATTAATCTTCATTGAAGCAAGAACATGGCAGACGGCCTTTGAGCTTCCACCGGAACCCAGCACCAGAGCCCTTCCGAAACCCGGACTGATTACCGGCCTCAGGGTATCGGTTATACCGTAAATATCACTGTTAAAGCCTTTTAGTTCAACACGATCTATACTTCTGCCTATCTTTATCACGTTTACCGCACCGACAGCGGCGGCTTCCGGATCGATTCCAGTAAGAAGCGGCATCACCGCAGTTTTATAGGGAATAGTTACATTCAGTCCGGCAAGCCGGTAATCAGACACCAGTTCCGTAAGCTGCCGGACATCGGTCAGCGGATAATTATCATAAACACAGTCAGGGATCCCTTCACGGCAGAATTTATCAGTAAAATATTTCTTCGAGAATGAATGTCCCAGCGGGTAACCAATGAGTCCGAATTTCCTCATGGTCCTGTATATCATGCTTTAAGGTCGTCGGGCAGGAACTGGAAGAAAGTATCGCCTCTTAGTCCGAGGCGCAGCGATTCGAGAGGGATTATTTCGTTGGGAGCAATATTTCCCAGGTTCACGTTGGCACCGAAATGCTTTATAAACCACGCCTGCTGTGTTTTCAGGGGAGCTTCCCATATTACGTTCTCAAGTCCGATATGATTCGATATCTCTTTGATTAGAGGCAGGTTTACCGATCCGTCGTCGTTATAAATACCTATTGTCCCCGATTCGCGTGCTTCAGCTATTACCTTGACAGAACCGGCTTCAAGTTCCGATTTCATCATCGATACCCACTCATCCGGAGTGTAAACGACATCCTTCTTTTTTGAACCGACCTCCGATATTACCATGCCTCTGCCGGCAAGTGTCCTTATACATTCGAGTTTTGTATCCTGGCTCATCTCATAGGAACCGTCGGAGATCTCAACCAGGCTTATCTCGTGCCTGTCGATGAAATCGACAAACTCCCTGAACATATCCCTTATGATAAAAGCCTCGAACAGTGTTCCTCCGAAATACGGGATGCATCCTGCATTCTTATAAATTTTCAGCTTCTCTTCCAGTCCCGGCGTGATAAGAGATGTTCCGAAACCAAGCTTTACGTAATCTGTGTATTCACTGCCAACCGACATAAAATCCTCAGCTTCTCGCGCGCTGAGACCTTTATCCATTACCATGGTCAGACCTGTGTTTCGTGGTTTCGCAGGACGGTCAGGTAAAAAAGGAACTGCTTTTTTCATATTCTATATGTTTATACCGGAGACTGTAATCCAATCCGGTTCCAGGCATCTTTCACGATGCATCAGATCCGGCTGCGGGCAAAACACCCCGACAATCACCGAAGGTTATATTCCTGAAGGAGTTTCTTTATCTTTCTGGTAAATAATCTCTCGGGGAATATTTCGTAAAAATACTCGAAAATCTCATCATCGGCGTCAAGTGCCAGTGAAAGATGCCTGAAAGCATTTTCAGCATGGCCTATATGAAGATAGAATGAAGCCAGTAAATAATTTATACCCGGGACATCGCCCAGTTTTTTGTAAGCTTTTTCAAAGAATGGAAGCGCACGCGGGACCAATCCGTCATTCAGGATTATTTTCCCCAGTTCAATCCATATCAATGTAAAGTATGCTTCCAGTTTAAGAGCCTCACAATAGCACCTGATGGTATCCTTGATCTCTTTTCTGGCATAATGGGCCTTACCGAGCATATACCATATTTCAGGATCTTCGTCATCGAGGCGCACAGCCTTCCTTAAATAAATAATGCTTTCATCGGGATTTCCCGACGAAAGTGAAATCACTCCCAGTCCATACCAGGGATACGGACTGTCGGGAGCAAGTTCAATGGTATCATTGAGATATTTCCTGGCAAGGACCAGATTGCCGGTTCTCGTGTAGCATTCCGCCAGGTTGTTCATTGCCTCGTAATTGTCGGGTTCATTTTCGAGATACTCTAGGTAAACCGGGATGGCTTCTTCATATTTATCCTGGAGGCAGAGAATATTTCCCTTATTGAAGAGTGCAAAGGTATTCTGGCTATTTATTGCAAGCGCGTAATCGTAGGCTTCAATGGCTTTATCGTATTCCTCCCTCCTGTTGTAAATAATAGCCAGGTTGTACCAGGCGCTGTCGGAGAAAGGCTCCAGTTCAAGGTATTTGAGATACAGGGAGATGCTGTTGTCGTAGTCCTCAATCTTTTCGTAGGCATAAGCCAGGTCGTACAGGTGGTCATCGTCATCTGATTCAAGCTCTACCAGCCTCTTCATGTATGGGATCAGGTACTCGTAGTAATTCAGGTTCTGAAGAACTGAAGTAATGGAGTAAAGAATAATGACCGTATCATCGGAATCGAGACTAAGGGCAAAATCAAACATCTTTTTCGCCCCCTGTATGTCTCCGAGCATAGCCATGGCAGTCCCTTTGGCCACGTATATTTCGTGGTTACCCGGTTCGATGTTTTCAAGGGTTTTGAGTATCCTCAGGGCTTCAACCGCTCTTCCCTTGTCGAGAAGAACCCTTGCCTTGCGAATCTGTAAGGAAACCGAGTTTGGATGCTGTTCCGATGCAAGCAGGGCGGCTTCAAAAGCTCTCGAAGAATTGTTCGATTCAATATAGTAATCGATAATACCCTCAAATTCGAAAACATCAAAGAAATAATTCTCATTATCCTTTTTCATCCGCTCAAACTTACGGATGGCATTATCCAAATCATCCTCATAGAGGAAATTGTACATAGAGTCTTCCATCAGCTCTAAAATATTGAGCACAAAATTAATAACATTTTAAATAATACATTTGTGGTCCGGATCATATTATCAACTTTTTTATAATTTTACAAACAACTACAAATCAATATAATACATAAATATCTGCCGGGATTCGCGATTTTTTTCACTTTCAACGCAACCTTCCGGCCATTTTTTTCATCTATTCGTTGTAAGCATACTCTAACCCTATATATATTATTTACCCTGGAATTAACCTAAATTCTACCTTCGAAAAACCGGGCAAAAACCCGGTTTTTTATTTATAGCCATGAGCTATAATTTTATTTTCCATAATTCGTTTTAATTCAATACAGACCAAAACCTTAATCAATCCCGAAATGAAAAACATTTACATTGTTTCAACAATTGCCGTGCTGACACTTATGCTCGCGCCATCCTGTAAAAAATCCGGAAATGATTTGATAGAAAGAGGCACGTTTCCCGATTCCCTGATAATACTGTCTGAACTAAACTCGCCATATGACGATTACAATATTGATATTCATCAGTTGACAGGTATCCATCCCATTATATTCTCAAGCAACAGGGAAAGCGAGGGCGGCCAGTTTGATCTGGTTCACGGAATGTTTGTCTACAATTTCGCGCAGAAGAACGGAGATTTTTTCTTAAAGACGGAAATGGCACCTGATCCCTTTCTTTCGCAACTGGTATCGAAAGTCAATACTACAGGTGACGACCTTGGCCCTTACAGGCTTTACAGTCCGCTCGACGGTTACGAATATCTTGTGGTATCGTCGGAGAATACTGAAGGGGATCTGGATTTCAGATATACAATGAATCTTCCCTGGTTCGGCTCCGATCTTCCCGAAATATCAGATGTAAAGCCTCTTACCTTGCTTAATACAGCTGCCAATGAAGCCTATTTTTGTTTCAACACCTATCAGGACACTGCTTATTTCTGCAGTGACGCTGACGGCGGCTATGATATCTGGATGTATCCGAAGCTGACGATGCAGAGTGTAGACGAATGGTTTTCCCAGGAAGGATTGGCTCCGGTAAAGGTGGAATCGCTGAGCAGCGCAGGAGAAGACAAATGTCCCTTTATATACAGGAAGATAATGGTCTTTGCCTCTGACCGTGAAGGAGGATTTGGAGGATTTGATCTGTATTATTCCAGATTTGAGAATGGAGCATGGTCAGCTCCGGTAAACTTCGGACCGGAAATAAACAGTTCATGGGATGAATACCGGCCTATACTTGGCGGAGACGAGAATTTCACCAATATGTTTCTTCTGTTTTCCTCGAACAGGCCGGGGGGAAAAGGCGGGTTTGACCTTTATTTCCGCGGTATGAATCTATTTTAATTCAACCGCCATCAGTGTATTGCGAAGCAGGGCAACCCTTGTCATCGGTCCCACTCCTCCCGGAACAGGAGTGATCCAGGAGCACAACGGGGCCACATTATCAAAATCAACATCACCGGCAAGCTTCCAACCCGATCTGGCAGATGGTGAAGGAACACGTGTTGTTCCAACGTCAATCACCACTGCCCCTTGTTTAATCATATCGGCTGTCACGAATCCCGGCGATCCGAGGGCGGCAACTATGATGTCGGCTCTCCTGAGATGTGAAGCAATATCCCTGGTTCTGCTGTGAACAAGTGTTACCGTTGCATCCGTGCCTTTCCGGGAAAGCAGTATGCTGAGAGGACGCCCGACAATATTGCTTCGGCCGATCACAACGCATTCCCTGCCGGAGGTTTCGATGTCATAGCGCTTCAGAAGCTCCACTATACCGAAGGGAGTAGCAGGCAGGTAGCCTTCAAGACCTACAACCATCCTGCCAATGTTGACCGGGTGAAAGCCGTCGGCATCCTTCTCAGGATCAATGGCTTCTATAATACGGTTCTCGGAAATATGTTCCGGCAGAGGCAACTGGACAATGAAAGCGTCGATATCCGGATCGTTGTTAAGCTTCCGGATTGCTTCAAGAAGCTCTTCTTCAGGAACATCGTCATTCATCCTTACCAGGGTGGACCGGAATCCAACCTCTCCGCAGTCTTTAATCTTATTCGCGACATAAGTTTCGCTTGAAGCGTTTGACCCGACCAGGATAGCGGCCAGGTGGGGAATTTTCTTCCCCGATTTGGCTCTTTCAGCCACTTTCAGGGCAATCTCATTCTTGATGAGACCTGCTGTCAGCTTTCCGTCGATTATTTTATACATGGCGATGTGGTTTTAACGTCTGCCTATCATTCGTGCGGCGTTTTTGTTGCTTGTCATCATTTTCATCATCCGTCTGGTTTCATCGAACTGTTTGAGAAGCCTGTTGACTTCCTGAACCGTGGTACCGCTTCCCATGGCAATCCGTTTTCTCCTGCTTCCGTTAAGAATGCCCGGGTTGGCCCTTTCCCGGGGTGTCATGCTCCGGATTATGGCTTCTATGCCCTTGAACGCGTTATCGTCAATGTCAAGGTTCTTGACTGCCTTGCCCACACCCGGGATCATCGACATAAGGTCCTTCACGTTACCCATCTTTTTAATTTGCTGTATCTGGGAGATGAAGTCGTTGAAATCGAACTGATCCCTGGCTATTTTCTTTTGCAGTTTCCTGGCTTCCTCGGCATCGAACTGTTCCTGGGCTTTTTCCACCAGTGATACTATGTCTCCCATTCCAAGGATTCTGTCGGCCATACGAGAAGGGTAGAATATATCGATGGCATCCATTTTCTCGCCTGTGCTGACAAACTTTATGGGTTTGTTCACCACCGACTTGATTGAAAGGGCTGCTCCTCCCCTGGTGTCGCCGTCGAGCTTGGTAAGCACCACCCCGTCGAAGTCGAGCCGGTTATTGAATTCCTTCGCGGTATTCACGGCATCCTGGCCTGTCATGGAATCGACCACAAAGAGTATTTCATGCGGGTTGACGGCATTCTTTATGGAAGCTATCTCGTTCATCATCTCCTCGTCGATGGCAAGGCGCCCTGCCGTATCTATGATTACCACATCCCTGCCTGTCAGTTTCGCTTCCTTCACGGCGTTGCGTGCTATCTGAACCGGATTCCTGTTATTCTCCTCGGTATATACAGGAATGCCGGTCTGGGTTCCCAGAACTTTCAGCTGTTCTATAGCAGCCGGCCTGTAGACGTCACCGGCGACAAGTATCGGATTCTTACCTTTTTTGGTCTGAACCCACTTTGCAAGCTTTCCGCTGAAGGTTGTTTTTCCTGAACCCTGAAGACCGGCGATCAGTATGACCGATGGGTTTACTTTTATATTAATGTCGGTCTTATCTCCCCCCATCAACTCCACGAGTTCATCGTGAACTATCTTGATCATCATCTGCGAAGGGTTCACTGACCTGATCACCTCCTGGCCTAAAGCTTTGGCCTTTACCGTATCGGTAAACTGTTTGGCTATCTTAAAGTTAACGTCAGCCTCGAGAAGGGCTCTTCGTACCTCTTTCAGAGTTTCAGCAATATTGATTTCGGAAATTCTTCCCTGTCCCTTTAGAATCTTAAAAGATTTTTCCAGTCGTTCGCTGAGTGTTTCAAACATATTATCTGATAATTGAATATTTACTTAATCTTGGTTCGCGGTGTGCGGTTCGCTTCCGGTTTAATGTCCTTACATACGTTCGGGCATATCTATTCCCAGAAGCCACATACCTGAAAACAGCACCCTGCTTGTTACTTCGGAGAGCATCAGCCTGAAATTCCTCAGTGAAGGGTTTTCTTCCCCCAGGATTGAGAAGTCGTGGTAGAACTGGTTGAATTCCTTTGCAAGCTCGTAGCAGTAGTTTGCTATAAGTGCCGGGGTGTATGTTTCAGCCGCCTCCACCACAATTTCAGAATACCTCCTGAGCAACTTGACAAGATCTATCTCCTTTGAGCCCGGTTCTGCTGATATTATTGCCCCGGGATCGGGAACCACACCCGACTGTTCCGCCTTCCTGAATACCGACCTGATCCTCGCGTAGGTATACTGGATAAATGGCCCAGTATTTCCATTGAAATCAATCGATTCTGCCGGGTTGAAGGTCATGTTTTTAAGAGGGTCCACCTTCAGTATAAAGTATTTGAGGGCTCCCAGTCCTATCTTCATGAAGATATCTTCCTTTTCCTCATCATTGTATTCTGAAAGCTTGCCCAGTTCCTCCGAAACGCTTCGTGCGGTTTCCTTCATCTCCATTATCAGGTCATCCGCGTCGACAACGGTTCCTTCGCGCGATTTCATCTTTCCCTCGGGCAGTTCAACCATTCCGTATGAAAAATGTATGAGTCCGTCGGCCCAGGCATAACCCATCTTCTTCATCAGCGCCCTCAGCACCTGGAAATGATAGTTCTGCTCATTGCCGACCACGTAAATGGTTTTGTCGAACTGGAAATCTTCCTGCCTTGCCACTGCCGTACCAAGGTCCTGCGTCATATATACGGCAGTGCCATCGGAGCGTAACAGAAGCTTGTGATCGAGTCCTTGCCCGTTAAGGTCAACCCATACTGAATTGTCGTCCTTCCGGTATAGCACATTTCTTTTCAATCCGTCGAGAACTATCTCCTTGCCTATAAGATATGTTTCGGATTCATAGTAAATCTTGTCGAAATCGACTCCCAACATTTTATAGGTCTCATCGAATCCGCTGTAAACCCATGAGTTCATCATTTTCCACAGGCCGACCACTTCACTGTCGCCATTTTCCCATTTCACAAGCATTTCCCTTGCCTCTGCCATCAGGGGAGCTGAATTTCTGGCTTCTGTTTCATTCATTCCCCCCGAGATAAGCTTCTCAACCTGTTTCCGGTATTCCTGATCGAACATTACATAGTACTTTCCAACCAGGTGATCTCCCTTCATGCCTGAGGATTCGGGGCTTTCTCCGCCTGAAAACTTTTGCCACGCGAGCATCGATTTGCATATATGAATGCCGCGGTCATTCACAATATTGGTTTTGATCACCCTGTGTCCGCGGGATGATAGTATCCTGTAAAGGGAGAAGCCCAGAAGATTATTTCGTATATGTCCCAGGTGAAGCGGCTTATTGGTGTTTGGTGAGGAATATTCAACCAGGATGGTTTCCGGCCGGTCAGTTTTGCACTTTGCAAAGAGATCCTTTTCGCGGGCAAGAGAAGCAAAGTATTCCACCCACCACCTTCCTGATATCTCTATATTAAGGAATCCCTTTATGACATTATAACCGGAAACATCGGGCAAATGATTCTTAAGGTAGTTTCCGATGCCGGCACCCGTGTTTTCCGGAGTGTTGTTCGAATAACTTAACAGAGGAAAAACAACAAGGGTAAAATCGCCCCTGAATTCTTTCCTGGTCTTCTGGATCTGTATCAGATCCGCCGGAACCTCACTATTGTAAAGCACTCTGAGGGCTTCAGTAATTTTGTTCCTGAGTACAATTTCCATTGCAGTAAAAGAAATTACGCATGCAAATATAGCATTTTAATAAAAGCGGTGATTACAGGGCCTGAGCGAACCTGCAGGCGCCGGCTTTGCAGGGAATGGGAACAGTTTTATATTAACGAATGTATTTATTTGATTACTGACCGTTTCTTTTTGATTAAAATTTTACAACGTAAAAAAAGATATTATACTTTTGAACCAGGTCATCAATATATGTAAAATCGGAAAAACGATCCTGCCATGAAGGAGCTCAACAATTTATTCATTGAACAAACCGACAAGACACCCCTTGTAGATTTCAACTATCTGAGCGGAGAACTCATCCTTTCAGGGAAGTCCATCCCGATCAATGCTCCGAGGATCTTTGAACCACTTCTTGAATGGGTCAATGATTACATCAAAAATCCGCGATCAACCACAAATCTACGATTAAATCTCGAGTATTTCAATACGGCTTCATCAATATGGATTGCCAAAATAGTAAAGGCACTGTCGGGCATCACCAGGCCGGAAGGTGTTTTGATCCTTCACATCTATTTTCCCATCGAGGATTTTGATGATATAGATGATATAAAAGACGATCTGAGTCCTGTGATAGATGTAGTCAGTTCCGCCACTGTCAGTGTGGGTCTGAAGATATACGGGACTGATGATGCCGGCAAGGTTCTGAAGGAGTCGATGATATTTATCTAGGCAGAACAGCACTATTTTCTCCCAATATATTCTGTTTCTGATTTTTTTACCATAACTTTATTACGGTAAACAAATTCTATTGCACAATGCGAAAGCTATTGATTGCATCAGTATTAACATTAATGATTATGGATGTATTTTCCCAGCAGAGCTCACTGGACCGCCAGCCTGTCGCGGCAGGCAGATTTTATGCAGCATCGGGGAAAACCCTTGAGAAGGATCTTGCTGAACTTTTCGAAAGCTGTGTAAAGACTCAGGCTTCGGCCGGAAAGGTCAGGGCGATCATCAGCCCGCATGCCGGCTATGTATACTCAGGAAAGGTTGCCGCATCAGCTTTTGCCGCCATCGGCAGGAAAGCAAGCTACAAAAACATCTTCCTGATAGGTTCAAGTCATGTAAAGGCTTTTGCCGGCGCTTCGCCATACGGCAGCGGCGACTTCATAACACCGCTGGGCAAGGCCGCTGTTAACAGGGAAATAGTAAACAAACTAAGGGAGAACAGGCTTTTCAGTTTCCCCACCGACGCTCATAACCAGGAACACAGCCTCGAAGTGCAGGTCCCTTTCATTCAGTGGTATTTCCAGAACCAGCCCGCGCTTGTCCCCATAATAATCGGGACTAACCGCGCGGAGGACATTAAAAAGATGGCCGAAATACTAAGGCCCTGGTTCACTCCCGACAACCTCTTCGTTATAAGCAGCGATTTCTCTCATTACCCCTCATACAAAACAGCCAATACAGTCGACAAGTCGACGGCCGATGCCATAGTGGAAGGCGATCCCGCGAAATTCCTCACCGTACTCCGGAACAACTCCCGGGTAAATGATCCCGGGCTGGTAACCAGCATGTGCGGATGGACTTCGGGACTGCTTCTTTTATACCTTGCCGAAGGTAATGCTAATCTTGAGTTCAGGAAGATAGACTATTGCAATTCAGGCGACTCGAGATTTGGCGACAAGGAAGGCGTTGTCGGTTACAATGCCATTGCCCTGTATGAAAAATCAGGAAAGAGCAAGACATCAGGCATGTCCGCTGATGAGGTTCACTTCACCGACAAGGAAAAAGCCCTGCTTATTTCGATTGCCCGCGACAATATCAAGTCGCTTTTGTATGAAGGCAAACGGACTACCGTCGACAGTAACAGCCTTCCCGAAGTGTTCCACAGGCCGCTTGGAGCTTTCGTTACACTGAAGATCGACGGCGATCTGAGGGGATGCATAGGCAGATTCGTTTCCTCCGATCCGCTATGGCAAGTGGTTCTTGAAATGTCACAATCCTCGGCTTTTGATGATCCGCGGTTTTCACGCCTCACCAAAAACGAATTTTCAAAAACCGACATCGAGATTACCGTTCTAGGTCCGATGAGGAAGATTGAAAGTATAAATGAAATAGAACTGGGACGGCATGGGATCTATATTAAGAAAGATTACCGTTCCGGGACCATGCTTCCTCAGGTTGCCACCGAGAATAAATGGACGGTAGAGCAATTTCTCGGGTATACCTCCCGCGACAAGGCAGGCCTGGGTTGGGAGGGCTGGAAGAATGCAGATATTTATATCTACGAAGGAATTGTGATCGGGGAAGAGAAGAAATGACCATGAAGCATGAACAGGCCTCGTCCAGACTATCCGACCCGGGCACAGCCCTTTTTATAACAGGTTTTATCAGTTCCTCCGTTCAGCTTCTTCTGCTCAGGGAGATGATGAACATTACCGGCGGATATGAACTCATAGCCGGTGCATTTCTGTGCGCCTGGCTCATCGTTTCAGCCCTCGGATCGTCGCTTGCACGCGGCACCGGTGCCACCGGTTTGGGAAAGACATTGCTTCTGTTCACCACTGCACCGCTGCTGTCACTTTCAATACTGCTTTTACTTACAAGGCTGATACTGCATCCCGGTGAAACTCCCTCTTTCCCGGCAGGCCTGATGGTAACCATAGCTGTACTTCTCCCCTTTTGCCTCATATCGGGATTTACCTTCATAAAACTGACGGAAGCAGGCAGGACATCCGGCCGGGACCCGGGTATGTCGTTTTCAGTCGAGACAGCCGGCGGCATAGTTGCCGGTATAGTAATATCAGTGCTCGGAGCAGGGATTCTTGACACTTACCAGGCCTTTCTCATAATCACCCTGATGGGCATTACATGGTACATGCTTACATTCCGCATCAGGAGCAGATACGGAAACCTTGTCCTTAAATCAGTCGTATTGCTTGTTGTTTCTGCAATGCTTATCATTCCTCCTGATTTTCTCTTCCGGCAAATGATGCTTAAAGGAATAAAGGTCACGGAAACCTTCGACACTCCGTACGGAAATGTAACAAGGGGGGAATATCAGGGTGAAACCAGTACCTGGTACAACCAGCGGCTTGTAACGTACAGCGATGATGCTATTGAAAGCGAAGAGGATATTCACTACTGCATGCTGCAGACCGAAAAGCCTGAAACGGTTCTGCTGATATCCGGCCCCGCGGTCTCAAGGATGAAGGAGATAGACAAGTATGGTGTAAACGAGGTGATCTTCGTGGAACGCGACCCGGCGCTGTCGGCTGATATCGGCGAAACTGAAAGGAACGGGAAACCGGGCCACACCGTAATCAATGACGATGCATTCACTTACATTAAGCGGACCGACAGAAAATTCGATGCTGTGATAATGCTTCTTCCGCCACCTTCATCGCTCTCACTGAACAGGTATTACACACTGGAGTTCTTCAGATCGGTAAAAAAGATAATGAACCGGGGAGCAGTGTTCTCATGTTCGCCCGGTATAAATCCTAATTATTTCAACGAAGAATCCGTCAGGCTTTATTCCTCAGTGTTCAACAGCCTGAGGGAAGTATTCCGGAATGTTGTACCCGTGGCAGGCAACAAACTCTATTATATTGCATCAGACAATGAGATTTCAACATCCTTCTGCATGCTTGCAGATGAAAAAGGTCTCAACAACTACTACGTCTGTTGCGACTATCTCTCCGACGATCTAATCACGGCGAAATCGGAGGAGATCGCCTCGCTGATGGACCCTTCAGTAAAGCCTAACAGGACAACGGTACCGGAAGCATCCTTTCACTACCAGTCTTTCATTTTAAGCAGGGACACAAGTGCGAAGATACCCTCAATAATTCTCCTGAGCGCACTCTTCGCGTTATCGCTAAAGAATTTCAGGAAGGGTACTGGACTGATGTATTTCAGCGCTTTAGCTCTTGCAGGCTATGAAATAACGCTCCTACTGATGCTGCAGCTGGCAGCCGGCAACATGTACCAGGCGACAGGGCTGATCATTGCCGGTTTGATGGCCGGTCTGGCAGTCGGTTCGGGAACCGGCCGGCCGGTCATTAGCTCCCGTATAACCGGAGTAAAAGCAACAGTTCTTGCCCTTTTATACGCGATCAGTGCTCTTCTGGCAGGCCAGATGATGGAGATCGGCAGCAAGGCTGCAGTAACCGGTCTGCTGATGCTGGCAGGATTTCTTCCGGCGGTTATAACCGGAAGTTTCTACAGGGATCTTACAGCAAAAGGACCGGCCGGTCATGAGCCGTCGAAAGTTTACAGTTCCGATCTCGCTGGATCAGCCATAGGATTCATTGTATTTTCAGCCCTGGCAGTGCCACTGCTTGGGATAAAGCTTTCATTGTACATATTGCCACTGCTTGTGGCGGCCGGCTTTCTGTTCCGCTCCGGAAATTGAAAAATAGCCGGTTTTTTTATTAAGTTTGTGTAAACGACATTTTCAATGGGACGAAAGGCCGGTAACATAAGCAAAAGGGAATTCGTAAGACAATGTGCCGCATTGTCGGCAGGCATGCTGTGTGTTCCCCGGCATATTATATCTGCCGGAATTAATGATGAGACTCAGAATGATTTCAGGAGGGAGGCCATGTTCCAGGAGAAAACGCCGCGCGGCGTAATGTGCAGGATCTGTCCAAATGAATGCATACTTAAGGAAGGGGAGCTGAGCCAGTGCAGGAACAGGAAGGTGATACGATCGGTGCTGTACACGCTGGCCTACGGAAATCCCTGTTCGGTAAACGTGGATCCCATTGAAAAGAAGCCTCTTTATCATTTTCTGCCGGGAACCCGGGCTTTTTCCATTGCAACGGCAGGCTGCAACCTCGCGTGCCTGAACTGCCAGAACTGGACTATTTCCCAGACCGGACCCGACAAGACAAGGAATGTAAGACTCATGCCTGATAAAGTGGTATCGGAAAGCCTGGCAAGAAGCTGCAGTTCGATAGCCTATACATATTCCGAGCCCATTACCTTTTATGAATATGTATTCGATACGGCCTTTCTTGCAAAACAGGCAGGCATAAAAAACTTATTGATATCAAACGGATATATCAATCCTGAACCCCTGAGAAAGCTCTGTACCGTGATAGATGCAGCAAATATCGATCTTAAATCATTCAGCGACAGCACATACCTTCGCCTCTCGGGCGGCAAGCTCCAGGCTGTTCTCGATACACTGCTGATATTGAAGGATCAGGGAGTGTGGCTGGAAATAACAAATCTTATTGTTCCGGGATGGACCGATAACCCGGATGAGATAAGGAAAATGTGTACCTGGCTTTCGAGGAATGGATTCAGCAGGACACCGATCCACTTCAGCAGATTTCATCCAACATACAAGCTCGAACAGCTTCCGCCCACTCCGGTGGAGGTTCTCAATACCGCCGTGAAGATTGCACGCGATGAAGGTTTGCAATATATTTACATCGGCAACGTCCCCGGGCATGGGCAGTCGGACACGGTATGCCCCGGCTGCGGAACCGGGCTAATCATAAGGCAGGGGTTCCGGATAGTCTCCGACAAGCTTGCCGGCAACAAGTGCAGTAAATGCGGGAGAGTGATTGACGGAATCTGGAGTTAAATCAACAGACATATGAATCAGGC
>JAAYQC010000132.1 GCA_012519515.1 Bacteroidales bacterium
AAGCCTGCCTCTTATCTCCTTGAGTATCTCCGCGGCAATGATCCTCTGCCTGTCCGGCATCCTTTCCTCAATATTCTCCATGAATACCGATAATTCCCTGATATCCATTGCAGCAAGCTCCCCGATATGCTTCCCGTCGATCCTGAACCACAGAGATTCCTTCTTCAGCCTTGTTCCGCCGCAGTCGGGACAAACATCATACTGAACATACTGATCCTTTATCTTCTGACCGTTCTTCTTACCGTTTATCACTTCGAGGTTCCCGACAAAACTGACCACTCCCTCAAATGTCATGGAATAGTTTGAAGTCATACCGAGCGGAGTGTTCGAAAGCCTGAGTATCTCGTCCGAGCCGTAAAGCACTTTGTTAAGAGCCTCTTCTGGTATGTCCCTTATGGGAGTGTCGATGGTGAATCCGTTCTTGTCGGCAATTGCCTCTATCTGCCAGAAGATCCATATATTCTTGTACCTGCCAAGAGGTTCTATACCTCCCTTCCTGATGCTTAACGAAGGATCGGGAATCATTTTGCTGATATCAATGCTTGAGACCTCCCCGAGTCCGTTGCAGTGGGGACAGGCTCCAAGCGGTGAGTTGAACGAGAATGTATGAGGAGCAGGCTCATTGTATGAAATACCTGTCACCGGGCACATCAGATGACGGCTGAAGTACCTCGGTTCCGGATCATCCGCATCGAGTACCATCATAACGCCGTCACCCTGATCGAGCGACATCTGGACGGATTCGTGCAAACGCTTGTCGCTGACATCCCCAACCCTGAACTTGTCGACAACCAGCTCGATGTTGTGAGTCTTGTACCTGTCGACCCGGAGCCCGTGAGTAATCTCCCTTATCTCGCCATTGATCCTGACATTGAGAAATCCTTTCCGCCGGAGCTGTTCAAAGAGCTCCCTGTAATGTCCTTTCCTCCCCTTCACCAGAGGCGACAGAAAATATATCTTCCTGCCGGAATACCGGCGGGTAACAAGTTCAAGTATCTGCTCGTCGGTGTACCTTACCATCTTCTCGCCCGAAGCCCATGAATACGCTTCCCCGGCCCTGGCGTAAAGAAGCCTGAGAAAATCATATATCTCGGTAATGGTGCCTACGGTCGATCTTGGATTCTTATTGGTTGTTTTCTGCTCAATGGAAATTACCGGGCTCAGTCCGGTTATCTTGTCAACGTCGGGCCTTTCCATTCCCCCCAGAAACTGCCGGGCATAGGCTGAAAGGGTTTCCATATACCTCCTCTGTCCCTCGGCATATATGGTATCAAAGGCCAGCGACGATTTGCCGCTCCCGCTAAGTCCGGTGATCACAACCAGCCTGTTCCTCGGAATGGTGACATCTATGTTCTTGAGATTATGAACCCTGGCTCCGTATACCCTGATCTCTTCCTTCATTACAACACCAACATGACAGCTATCAGTCGCTATTACCCCCGAAAACACGGGTGCGCATTCCCTCATCAGGGATCTTTATAAAATACTCCTTGTTCGGACGGGGCGAAAAATAAGGTTTCCTGAGCCAGGGGTTAAGGAACTTCAGTATTTTGTAATTCGTATTGTATTTCGCCGCGAAATCCGAAAAATTGGAAATGGCAGTGTCAACTTTCAGTTCAGTGTAGGAAAGAGGAGGATAAAGATCGGCCGGGGATATGTCAAAACCGTATCGCGCCGGATCGCTTATCACAAGCTTGTAGGCAACAACCCTGAAAATATACCTTGCTGTCTCCTCGTTCAACAAAAGGTCGTAGTAGTTATCCTGCTTCTGTATCCGGATCTGCTCATCAACCGATGCTCTGCCACTGTTATAGGATGCCGCCGCCATTGTCCAGCTGCCGTACTTCTCATATGACTTCCTGATAAAGCTGCAGGCAACTTCGGTAGACTTCTCCAGATGATATCTCTCGTCAATTACATTGTTTATCTCCATTCCCAATTCCCTGCCGGTGGCGGCCATTATCTGCCAGAATCCGGTGGCCCCGCTCGGTGACACCACATTGCTGAATTCACTTTCAGCTGCCACCAGGTATTTGAAATCGTCGGGAATATTATTCTCCCTTAAAATCTTTTCAATTACAGGAAAATACCTGTTGGCCTTCTTGATTATAAGGATAGTTGAAGAATGTCTGAACGCGGTTACAAGCAGTTCACGGTCTAGACTTTCGCGGGTATCAAAATTCTCCAGGGGTACTCTCTCTCCTGCAAAGCTAACTTCATCGGGTATCCTGTAAGGCCTGTTGAAGAAGGCGGAATCGACCGGCGAAAGGGGTTCATAGTTCCGCGTAAAACTCTTAAAGCTCTGGTTTACAATAAAGACTGAAACGGCCAGACCAACCAATCCTATTCCAAAAACCAGCGAACGTATATTCGATTTAAGCATGATTCAATTGCGGGTGATAAAACAAGTTGCAAAGGTAGTGATTTTACGGCTTATAAATTAGCCGGCATAATCCTGAAATGAACAAAAAGAGATAAAAAGGACTGAAAAGGAATTCAGCCTGGAGGCGGACTTGTCAGAAGCGGTACGACAGACCTGAGAAAATCCCGAATGAGTAAGGATTGACCGTAATGCTTCCTATATTACTGAAAGGATTAAGATAATAACGGAAGGTAGGTTCAAGATTCAGGGATATCTTATCATTGAGAGTATATTCCATTCCCATTCCAAGGGAACTGCTGACCAGGAAGTTATTCAGGCCGGCTGTCTTGCCGACATCGTACCTGTTGTTGCCCGCCATGGCATGAACCGTGTTGTTTACCAGCAGGTTATACGACATACCGCCAATAAGGTTGAAATCGACCGCCCTGTCAATAAGCTTGTATCTGAGCAATACAGGCATCTCAATGTAACCGAAATTCTGATAGAGGGAATTGTCGAGAGAAGGCAGGTTGGCTTTTACAGGATCGAAAACATCCCTGCCGTACATCGTGACAACCCTGTCACCCATGTTATCGCTAAGGTAAACATCGGGATTCTTTGTCAGAATAATCCCTGATGAGGTATGAACCTCAAAATTATGATCGCCCTTGGTATAATCGAACTTACTGAAGCCCGAGAAGGATTTAATGTTATCCACCTCGTTGCCGATCGATGCATAATAAAGTCCCGACTGAATGCTTAGTTTCTTGCTAATCTTATAGGAAACCCCGACCCCTCCCGAATAGGACATCCTTGGCTGTTCAAGGGGAAAACTGCCGGGGAAATCGCCCTGACCGCTTCCCGGACGGAGGTAATACATCGGTGAATCCATCGCGGTCAGTCTCCATTTGTTATCCTTCTTTACAGGTTCTTCAACAAGAGGATCAATAACGGGATTGTTGCCTGCATATGGATTGAATTCGGCAGCCGGCCGGCTGGGACGGCCAATCAGTGAAGAGGGTTTCATCAGGGAGTTGCTGATATCAGGTGTACCTGGTCGGGCAACGAAAGCAGCCGGAACAAACTGTTCTTCAACTGATTCAGCATCGGGGCCGGGAAGCCGGTCGGCCTGCTGCCCGCTGACTGAGCCGGTCTGACGATCGTCTGAGGGCATTGTTCTGACAAGAGTCGGTTCGGCAGGAATGGCCCTGTCGAATATCTGATCCTGACCATAGGATATCGCGGGCTCATTGAATGATGACGGGTTCTGCCTGCTGAGACGGTATGCCAGGAAAGTCGTTGAAACAAGCAATGTAACCATGGCTGCAGTCCTGAGTAAAGCGACATACCTCTGCTTTTTCCTGATCGCGGGCAGAATGTTGTTCCATACCTCAGGCGGGGGAAGAACTTCAAAGTCTTTCAGTCCGTTCCTGAAAAGAAGATCTATATTTGCCTTCCTGTCATCCATTTACTGCACTCTTCCTTATACCCGTATATAAATTCACCTTCTTCTGAAGGATTGCCCTCGCCCGCGAAAGGTTTGACTTCGAAGTACCTTCGGAGATATTTATCATCCGGCTTATCTCCTTGTGCGAATAGCCCTCTATCGCGTACAGGTTGAAAACCATCCTGTATTTGGGCGGAAGCTCTCTTATGATGTCCAGCAGGTCACTCGCCTCAAGCCCCGAATAATCATCATTGTCGGGGTCAGCATCCGGTTCCTGTATCTGATCTATATTATCAACCCTGAAAAGATTATGCTTGCCGCGGAATTTTTCAAGAGCTGTGTTGACAATTATCCTGTGCATCCATCCTTCAAAAGAACCTTCATTCTTGTAATGGACGAGGTTGTCGAATATCTTAATGAATCCTTCCTGCAGAATATCCCTCGCCTCATCATCATTACCGGAATACTGGAGACTTACCGCGTAAAGCCTCGCGGCATGACGCCTGTACAGAAGTTCCTGATCCCTTCTGTTGCCGGCCAGACAACCTTTGATTATATTTTTTATATCAGGCAAGGTTTAAAGCCTTTTGAAAAGATAAATATAAGCAAAAAATGTCTGTTTAAACACGGCTATTCCAAAAGATTGATGAAAAAAACTGCCAAAAGGTTGCGTCTAATCCGGAATAAACAGAGCTACAGATGTATCACTTCCCCGTAAGCAGCCGCCGCGGCTTCCATAATTGCCTCAGACATTGTAGGATGCGGGTGTACGGATTTGATTATCTCGTGGGCGGTGGTTTCAAGCTTTCTGGCAACAACCAGCTCAGAAATCATCTCGGTCACATTCGCTCCAATCATATGTGCTCCCAGAAGCTCCCCGTCGGAAGCATCAAAAATAAGCTTTACAAATCCCTCCTTTGAGCCGGATGCATTTGCCTTGCCGGAAGCAGCGAAGGGAAATTTGCCCACCCTGATTTCCCGTCCGGCTGCTTTGGCTGCAGCTTCGGTCATCCCGCACGAGGCTATCTCGGGTGTAGTGTAGATACACGATGGAATGTTCGAATAGTCGACCGGTTCAGGATCAAGCCCGGCTATCTTCTCAACACAGGCAATCCCTTCCGCGGAGGCAACATGAGCCAGCGCCGGCCCGTGAACAATATCGCCTATCGCGAATATCCCCGGCACATTGGTACGATAGTAATCATCAACAACCACTTTCCCCTTCTCCGTTCTGACACCTGCAAGCTCCAGTCCTATCCCGGTGATATTGGTCTCCACTCCCACCGCCGACAGGACAATATCTGTCTCAAGCTCCTCGTATCCCCTGGGTGTAAGTATCTTCAGCCTGCATTTATCGCCTGAAGTATCGGCCGACTCAACCGACGAACCGGTCAGAACCCTCATTTTCATCTTCTTAAATGACCTCTCGAGCTGCCTCGACACCTCCTCGTCCTCATTCGGAACGATACGGGGCATGAACTCCACAAGTGTCACACTTGTTCCGATAGTCTGGTAAAAATATGCGAACTCGCTGCCTATGGCGCCCGAACCTGCAACAACCATCGTTTCAGGCTGAACCGGTAGAGTCATCGCCTCACGGTATCCGATTATCTTCCTGCCGTCCTGCTTCAGTCCCGGCAATTCCTTCGACCTGGCTCCCGTGGCAATTATTATATTCCCGGCTGAATATTTCTTTTTGCTTCCGTCATCCGATGTGACTTCAACCTCAGAACCTCCTGCCAGAGCTCCGAAACCCTTCAGCAGTTCAATATTATTCTTCCGGAAAAGATACTGAATACCCTTGCTCATCCCCTCGGCTACTCCCCTGCCGCGGGCTACAATGGCACCGAAATCAGGCTTTGCCTCGGCTCCGCCACGAATCCCGTAATCCTCCGCATGATTTATATAATCCAGCACCTGCGCGCTCTTCAGCAATGACTTTGTAGGGATACAACCCCAGTTCAGGCATATACCACCTATCTCCGACTTTTCGACTACAGCCACTTTCATATTCAGCTGTGAGGCCCTGATGGCGGCAACATACCCGCCGGGCCCGCTCCCGATTACCAAAAGATCATAATCCATATCTAAAATTGTTATTCAATAATTATTTGTCGTAAAACAATAATTCATTTATTGTTTGTCAATAAATTTTTATCGTTATTTTTTAAAAATCTCAGCTGTATCCTGGTTGCCAGCTTTGCCAATATCCAGATGACAACCAGGGTAAATACTATTGTTGCACCCACCGGGATCCCCGCGTAATAAGATATCATATATCCGGCTGCCGTTCCTGCAAAGGCGGCAAGCATCGACCATGCAACTATTAAAGGATATTTTTTCGTGAACAGCATTGCAATGTTTGGCGGTATGGTTAGAAGTGACAATACAAGGACAACTCCGGCCATCCTTATGTTCAACACGATGGTAAGGGCAATAAGTGAAGTGGTGACATACCTGAACAGGTTCACATGGCGCGTGAAGGTCCTGGCATACTGCTCATCAAAGGAAATATAGAGTATTGTTCTATAAAAAACTGTAAACCAAACAATAAGTACCACCGACATTATCCCGAGGGCAATGATGTCGCCGTATGTGACAGTCAGAATACTCCCGAAAAGATAGCTTATCAGGTTGGGTGCATAGCCCGGTGTAAGGTAGATGAAAATAATCCCTGTTGCCATGCCAAGAGCCCACATGATACCTATTGCCGAATCCTCCCTTATTTTCTGTTTTACTGAAAGATACTCAATCCCGAGCGCCGACAGTATTCCAAAAACGGCAGCTCCGCCCACCGGATTTATTCCTGCAAAATAGCCTATTCCTATTCCACCGAAGGAAGCATGTGTTATCCCGCCGCTCAGGAAAACCATCCTTCTCGAAACTATATAGGTTCCTGCAAATCCGGCCGAGATGCTGGCAAATAAAGCTCCCAGGAGTCCCTTTATAACAAAATCATATCGAAAAAGGCTAGCTTCCAAGATTAGTGTTTTTTAAGTACTGTATGAGGCACTTCGCCATGAGTTATAAGCTGGATAGGGCATCCGTATTCCTGAAGCTGTTCGTTGCTTATCTCCGACGACGGATGATAGTGAAGATTCCTGTTGACACATGCAAAGGACCTTACATGCGAGGAAATGGTACCGATGTCATGCGACACCATCAAAATGGCCATGCGTTTGTTGAGTATCCTGAGTTTTTCATAGAAATCGTGCTCGAAATTCGAGTCAACAAAGCTTCCCGGTTCGTCAAGAAGAAGAAGTTTCGGATCGCCAATCACAGCCCTTCCAAGAAAGACTCTCTGGAGCTGGCCTCCCGACAGCCCGGAAAGAGGTGAATCCGCCAGCTGCCTCAAACCCAGTTCATCAATAACAGTAGCAGCCCTGGCCTTGTCGGCAGCCGTCATCACAGGAACAAAACCCTTGTGCAACATAAGTCCGGAAAGGACAACATCGGTAACCGTAAGCGGAAAGCTGTGATCGCCTGTTGAGATCTGCGGGAGATAACCTATCTTCTTGCCGCCCTGCAGCTCCGGACTGAATTCAATCTTACCCCTTATCGGCACCAGTCCGAGTATGGCTTTAAGAAGTGTGGTCTTACCTCCGCCGTTCGGACCGATAATCCCGATAAAATCATTTTCCATCACCTTCAGCACGACATTCTCGAGAGCCGTGAATTCCCCGTAGGAAACCGAAACTGATATTAATTCAAGAAGAGGTTTTGGCATGACGGATCTATTTTAATGCTTCTTCAAAACCGGTCTTAAGCAGCCTGATGATTTCCGAAGTGGATGAATACCAGTCGCCCGAAAGGGGATCGATAAGCTCCACCCTTCCGCCTGTCTCATCAGCTAATGCCCTGACATTCCTGGGATCATATTCCTTCTGGATCAGTATTATTTTTATTCTTTCCCGTCTTGCCATGTCTGTCAGCTCCCTGAGATATGAGGGCGAAGGCTCCTTTCCCTCATTCTCAACGGCAATCTCCTTCAGTCCGTAATCGCGTGCCAGATAAGCAAGGTTGGGATGGTATATCATGAAAATCCTGCTTCCTTCAATTGATGTGAGTTCCCTTGCCATGGAATCAAGCCGGCTGATCTTTATAACAAGTTCCCTGTAGTTGTTGTCGTACTCTTGTCTGTTGGCCGGATCGAGTTCTGAAAGGAAATCCCTCACTGATTCCGCCATTCTCAAAGCGCACTTTGGAGATACCCAG
>JAAYQC010000133.1 GCA_012519515.1 Bacteroidales bacterium
CCGGTATTATGGTATTAATCACGGTTTTCAGAATTCATTTCCTGAAAGCATCGTTTCTTTCCACAGGCCTAATTTCCTTTTCCTGGCCTTTCGCGCCAGTTCCACAAATGTTTCAGCATATCTCACGTTTGGCGGAGTGGTCATGACAGAGGCATAGCCGTTCCTTACCATGCTGGCATTTACAAAGGTGCCATCCTCGAGATACACATAAGCCAGTGTACGGCCGTAGCGATCGAGAGTGTCAATATCATATTCGAGCCTTACCCTTTTCCCGGCTATCAGGCCGGTCAGGTAGCGGGTTGATTCCTCCCCGAAAGCAGATTTCACCCTGTTCCTGCTGTTCCTGGTCTCGGGTGCATCAATGCCTGTTAGTCTTATCTTGATCCCCTTTTCGCTTCCGTCGTCAATCCAGAAAGTGTCGCCATCGACTATCCTTGAAACAGGATAAAAAACAGCGTTCTCGCCGGACTTCCTGTTGCGCTGGGCATTAAGCGGCAGGATCATCATTAAAACAGCAAATAGCATTATAAGCTTCTGGCTCATTTTTTCCCCATTGTTTATACTATTCAAACGTTTTGCACAGGCTTTTATGCTTGATCAATTCCATAAGATTTCGTTCGCCACTGCAGCAACCGGCTGCCAGAAATTTAATACCCGACCCTCTTTCTCCCTGAAAATCCGTGATCCTTGCTACAGTTGTCAGTCAGGGTTTCATAAAGGCTGATTTTCCGGTTCAGCACCCTCGACAGAAGTGCCTGACGAACCTGCACTTCAATCTCGCCTCCCGTTATGCCGAACTGTGCTCCAAGTTTTGAAGCCTCTTCATCCGACAGTTCAGGGAGCCTGCTCTTCCAGATCCTCTTTCTCACGCCGGCGTCGGGCATCGGGAACTCTATCCTGAAGGTGAACCGTCTCTCAAAGGCTTTGTCGAGGTTGCAGCTAAGGTTGGTGGTGGCGATAAGTATACCCTCAAAATTCTCCAGGGACTGAAGGAGGATGTTCTGGATGGTGTTTACCGCATGGTCGGCGGCGGAAGATCTGCTTCCGAGGGTTGACCTTCCTGTGAAAAGTCCGTCAGCCTCGTTGATGAAGAGTATAGGTTCTGTTTGTGAACTCTTCAGAAGGGCGGAATAGTCGACGAATATCTTCTTCACGGCTTTTTCACTGTCGCCGAACCATTTGCTTTTGGTCTCGCTCAGGTCGACCATCATGATGTCCCTTCCCGTTTTTCTGGCAGCCTGGTAGACAGCCTCGGTTTTTCCGGTGCCGGGAGCGCCGAAGAAGATGGCGGTGACTCCTCCGCTCAGGTTGTTGTTCTTGAGTTCCCTGCGGTACGACCTGAATTTTGTCACCCCGAGAGCCTTTGTGAGCGAAGCGATCTTGTCTCCGGCATCACTGCTGAAGAAAAGCTTTTTCTCCGGGATGGTCTTTGCAGAAATAAGACCTGAGTTCTCGGTTTCGTTGACAAGAAGGGCGGGGTAATCGGTGTAAAGCTGCCTGGTGGTGTGCTGCGACAGGAACACCATCTTCTCGCCGTCGAATTCGGATGTTGAAAGCTTAAGGAGGTTTTTCCTTATCAGCTCATGCTTTCCGGAACAGACAAGCTGTGTAAAGTCGAGTTGTTCACCAAGATCCTCGAAAACAGCATCTGAGAATCCCGATATGTTTATTACATACCTTCTCTTCATTCTTACGAAGCTGAATACAAACACCGTAAGCTTGCTCACCGTATGTTCGAGCGAGTCGTCGACAAAGGAGACGAAAGGCAGATGGCGGTTGTTTGAGATAAGGAATTCCGTTTCGGCAAAAAGCTGGGAGGTAGTAAGCTGCGACTCCGATCTGTCATCCACCAGGTCGGATATCTGCCTGAGGAAACCCGGGAGGTCGTATTTTGATGTGGATTCCAGTATCGACCTGTCAGCCTTCCTCAAAGCTTCAATGACGTGGTGGGGAACTGAGAAGGACATGTCGGTGTAAGTGTGCTTTCTGCCCCTTTTCCTGAAGCTTTTATGAAGGTAACCCTTTTTCTCAAGTGCTTCAAATTCATTCATACAGTTGATAAGTCTAAGGACACTGCATCTGAGATGTTTCGACAATGTCTCGAGGGTGACTGTCCTCTGGAGGCTCAGTTCTGTAAAACAGGAAAAGAAGACCGCCTGGACGGGAGATATCCCGAGAAAGGAAGCTATCTCTTCCACATCGGATCCCGATTCGATCACTTCCCTGAATGACAGTTCTCTTCCGGAAGCGGCTGAAGAGACATGCTCCAGCCGGCCCAGAAGATTCCGGTCAAAAAAGTTTCCACTATCCATGCTCTGAAATTTGAGACAAATAAAAACTGTCACTCTGCATTGTATTTGCGGAGTCGATTGGAAAAAGGGCGTCATTTACTTACTGTTTGCCGTTTATGCCTGGCGAAGAGCTCTTTCCCAGACTTCCCTGACTTCCGCGGCAAGGTTTTCGGGCGAAATGACTTTTACCTTGTCGCCGAAGCGGAGGATGCAGTCCTTGATGAATTCGGGTGTTACCTTGACATGAATTTTTATAGTCAATCCTTCAGTTTCGCTGTCATCAATTATCTGTTGTGAGCGGTGGAGGGGGAGCGATTTGATGTAGGGGGCTTCATCTTCGGTGAAATGAAGCACGACATCCTGCGATTTGACTCCAAAGGCGAATACACCCACAGAATCATAAAGCACCCTGAATATCTCGTCGTAAAAGTCCGGATCCTGGATGAATTCATTGTCAGTCACGGCAAGATTGCTTATCCTGTCGAGGCCGAAAATCTTCGGGGAACCATTCTCCTTGCCGATCACATACCACCTGTTACGATGCTCCTTCAGGATATATGGCCGGAGAATTCTTTGTGTGGGCTGATCCGATTCGAACCTGCAATGGGTGAATCTTATTTCCTTCTTATTGTAAATGGCTTCATAGATATCCGAGAGAATGTGCTTACCTGTAAAGCCTTTCGTATATTCAAACAATATATACTTATTGATCTTGTCGTTTGGATACTGGTCCATCAGGTTGAATTGATTTGCCAATCTGTCGATGGATTCCTGCAGCATCCTGAATTCCTCAGCCTGTCCGAATATCTCCAGCTTGTGAACGAGCATCCTGATCATCCTGACATCCTCAGGCGACAGAGGAATGTCAAACTCCCATTCCTCAGTATAGCGGTAGCACCGCTGTGTCCTGTCGTATTCGATGGGAGCGCCCCTTTCATTTTTCAGGAAGCAGAGATCCTTTTCGATAGTGGATAAGGAAACATTGTAGCCCTGATCCTCAAGCTCTTCCCTGAGATTCTCGAGGGTGGGGAATCCATATTTGTATTTGTTTCGCTTTATCTGCGAATGGATTATCAGGTACCTGACATAGGCGTTCTTATTCTTTGGCATGGTAGTTAATCTGTTTCCTGAAAAACTGTTGCTATACTTATACATAAAGTGAACGGAATCAGGTCGCTGAAATTACATGGGATATCCGATATTACCAGTGTCCGACTAAAAAATAAGAGGGCTACTCCCCGGATCCCGGTTTATCGGGACCTGGCGTTGTAAATTGTTTTTTGCGGAAACAGCATCCAACATCACTGCTTACACGACCATCACTAAAAAAAGTTCGATATTTTTACCTTGTATCGGAAAAAGGTCAAGTTCCGCTGCGGAAATGTCAGCTTTTTTGTCTATCATTGTTCAAAGGATTGTATTTATCGTAATAGTTTTATATATAGTTATTTAAGCCATATATAAATAACAAAAAATCCTTTTTTAGAGTATTTATGAATAATTCAGGTTTGGTCAATATATGCTGTATCTGACACTATTAAACTAATGACAAAACCTAACGATATTGTTTTAGATTTTTTTTGCAGAGATGGCACACAGTCCACGCCGTTATTGATATAAAGAATGATGCCGGAAAAATCAAATAGTGAAATTTTACTGTACCAAACAGACGACGGACTATTAAAAATACAGGTTCGTTTGGAGAATGAAACAGTGTGGCTTACTCAAACAGATATGGTAGAACTGTTTCAATCTTCAAAATCGAATATCAGTGAGCATATCAAACACATTTTCGAGGAGGGTGAATTAACTCCCGATGCAACTGTTCGGAATTTCCGAACAGTTCGATTGGAAGGAAGCAGACAAGTAAGTCGCGATATAGAACATTACAATTTAGATGTCATTATTTCAGTAGGTTACAGGGTTAAGTCGCTACGTGGAACGCAATTCCGCATTTGGGCCACTGAGCGTTTACGGGAGTACCTGATTAAGGGCTTCACTATGAACGATGATTTGCTGAAACAAGGCGGTGGCTACTTTGAAGAGCTACTTGAACGTATTCGGGATATTCGTTCATCTGAAAAAGTATTTTACCGGAAAGTACTTGAGATATACGCCACAAGTATAGACTACGACCCGCAAGCGAGTATTACCCAGCAATTTTTTCAAACGGTTCAAAACAAATTGCATTGGGCTGCTCACGGTCACACAGCGGCGGAAATCATTTTTCAAAGAGCCAACGCTCAATTACCGTTTATGGGATTAACAACTTTTAAAGGCAGGAAACCCACAAAACATGAAGTTAGTGTTGCTAAAAACTACCTTAACGAAGAAGAATTGGCAGTGTTAAATCGCTTGGTTTCGGCTTACTTAGATATTGCAGAAATTAACGCCATGCAACGCAAGCCAATGTACATGAAGGAGTGGATTGAAGTGTTGGACGGTTTTATCAAAATGAGCCGTCAGGATGTTTTGACACACGCGGGAAGAATTTCGGCGGAAATAGCCCAACGTAAAGCATTGGCAGAATACGAGAGCTACAAAAGTAAATCAGAAATTGAACTTTCGGAAGTTGAAAAACAGTTCATTGCAAGCATAGAGCAGGCGAAAAAAAAATTAAAAGGTAGAAATAAGAAGTAAAGGATTTCTAAAATCAATATCGTTTTTAGAAAAAATCAATGTATTCTAAGGACTTAGATTATAGCTATTTAAACTATATATACCCCCCTAATTATTCAGGTTGTCGTGACATTAAAATGATATCATAATAATATCAAAAAGATATCAGAACGATATCGTAATAATATTAAAATGATATCAAAATGATATCAGAATGATACCACGGTCGGTGATCAGCCGGTGATCCTGGCAGCTTTTTTCTGGGCGGTCAGAGCCAGCCAGGTGGCAAGGAAGCAGTGATCCTGCGTCATGGCGGTTTCTGTGCGGTTGACCACATCGTCGACAAGTTGTTCACCGTATGGCATGTAGACCTTTGAACAATCGAAGTATTTGGTTTCCTTCTGATTGACAAGGAACAAATGGTTACCGCCCTTTCTGCCGGCTATGTCGATGTATTTGCGCATCTCAATATAGCCGTCGGTGCCAAGTATAAAGGTTCTGCCGTCGCCCCACGTTGCTAGTCCGCCGGGGGTGAACCAGTCGATCCGGATATAGCCTGAAGCATTGGGACTCCTGACTATCATATCGCCGAAATCCTGGTAGGCAGGATAATTGACCGTGTTGAAGTTGCCGATCTGGGAAAGTGCCACATCCGCTTCGGTCGAGCCGGTATAGAACAGGAACTGGTCGCACTGGTGCGATCCGATATCGCAAAGTATCCCTCCTGCCTTTCCGGGGTCAAAGAACCAGTCGGGTCGTGTGGAGGGGTTCATCCTGTGGGGGCCGAGGCCTATTGTCTGTACCACCTTGCCGATGGCGCCGTCGCGGATCAGTTCGCCTGCTTTCACCGAAGCCGGGTTATCGAGACGTTCACTGTACATGATCGAATAGATGCGTTTAGTCTGTTTCTGTACCTTTTTCACCTCTTTAAACTGGCTGAGGGTTACAATACCGGGCTTGTCGGCCATGAAATCCTTTCCTGCCTTCATCACCCTTATCCCGAGCGGGGCGCGGTCGACGGGTATCGATGCGCTGGCCACCAACTGCACCGAATCGTCGCCAAGGATCTCCTCCTCGCTTCCAGCGACTTTCACATTGGGATAGCGCTTTGTGAATCCTGCAAGCAACTCCGGTTCCCTGGCATAAACTGATACCAGCTTGCCTCCTCCTCTGATAAGTGCATTAGTCATCCCGTAGATATGGCTGTGATTGAGGCCTATCACCGAGAACCTGATTGAATTGGCCGGGGCAGGACGCTCCTGTGGCTTCAGTATTACCTCAACGGGAGTGGAATTATTATAGCCTTCCCTTGAGAAGATGTCCTGAGGGAATATCGACAAAGCTGAGAGCCCTGTTGCCGATGCAAGGGAGGTTCTGATAAAAGTACGGCGGCTGGTTTTCATTATGATATGTTTTTGGTTTTAATTGAAAATTATATACATAAGTGTTCGTGTATGCAATACATGTGGGTTTCATGATATGTAAAAACACCCTGGAATTAAAAAGCTATTCAAACTTACAAAAAAAGCTGATGGGAGCGAAAGGAATTTCTTATGTCTGCGGATCGGTTTTTTCTCCGAATACCGGATGTCTTTTAGCGGCCATCATGACTATTCTCCTTGCCATCTGTCCGTATGAGTAATTATTGGCTTCTGCTGCAAGGGCAAAACTGGTGTCGAAGCTGATGTCGTTATTGGGATTAATATCGAGCAGGTAGAATTTATCGTCGCGAAGCCTGAAGTCGAACCTTGCATAATCGAGACAGCCGAAGCCGTGCCATGTGGCCAGTGTTTTGACTTCGAGCTTTTTATATAATCTGTCATCAAGCGGAGCAGGAATCAGGGTCTCTATCTTCTCATAGTGTCCCGATCCGGGGATGAATTTCGACTCATAAGTGCAGAGCCTTTCGCTTGTTTTGCTGAAAGCTGAAAAGTCCATTTCGGCCAGGGGAAGGATTTCGGGCGGGCCATTGTTCCAAACTGAAACATGGAATTCGCGTCCGTCAATAAAATCCTCCACCATTGCCGGCTGGCTGAGTTCATTGTTCACAAGCCGTATCTGCTCTTTAAGGGAAGCTGTATCGAAAACCACCGATTTCTCCGTAAGGGTCAGGCTGCAATGTTCGCGTGAGGGTTTCACTATGGCGGGGAAAAGAGTCCAGTCGGCCGCTTCGTCAGGGGAGAGAAGGGTTCCGTGAGGCACCCTGATGCCAAGGGAAATGAGAAGTTCCTTGGTTTTCTGCTTGTCGTAGCTCAGTTCAATCACATCCGGGATGTTGCCGGTATAGGTAAATCCCTTTCGCTGAATTATCTCGGCAGCTTTTCTTTCGCTGTTTGGAATTCCGGGAAGCGCTTCGCAGAGGTTGAAAACGATGGTGTCTTCAGGGGCGTGTTTATCAAGAATGTTTTCGAGGCCGGGATTGCTGAGTTCTTCAATAAATGTCTTGATGCCTTCCTTTTTGAGCGCTTCATACAGGATCCGGCCGGAAGTGCGGGCATCATTGATCTCGGATGGATCCCAGTTTTTTTCGATGTTATATACTACAAGAACTTTCAAAAAATAACTTATCGCGGGTTAAAATTGTTATTTCACTAAACTATAGAAATGTTTTGAATCATGAAGAAGAATGATGATTTTTTATCCAAAAAACATTGTTTTTTGACCTTTTTGCTGCCGTTTTTTACTCTTTCAGGAATGATCCTTACACCGGCTTTTGTAATATCATTCTTACACCGGTTTGCATAATATGATTCTTACACCATCTTTCGTAAGATGATTTTTATTCCGGCTTGTGTAATATGCTCATTTACATTGATATAAAGACTGAGACGAAGTATATGCTCTCAGATTACCAAAAAGAAACAAACTTCGCGGCTGTCAGAACTCTATCCTGTGTCAGTCAGCTGAGCAACAGGTAGTTTGATTTCCTCAGCTTTCCATCTTTTCGTTCATAAGCAGCCTGAGTGCTTCATCGAATGATCCTGCCGCGATGATCTTTCCTGAGTTGACAAAAAAGATCTCATCAGCATTCTCGATGGTATTAAGGCGATGTGCAATTATTACCCTGGTAGTCGTTTCAGGCAGATTCTTCATTATTGCCTCAAGCTGTTGTTCGGTAACAGTGTCAATATTTGCTGTTGCTTCGTCAAGAATGAGAATCTCCGGCTTTCGTAATATGGCCCTCATAAAGGCAATGATCTGCTTTTGACCGAGGCTTATTCCGTCGCCGCCTGTCTGCACCGGAGTATCCAATCCTTTATCAAATCGTTTTATCAGGTCTGAAAGCTGCACATCCTCAAGTGCCTGCTCAAGCTGGTCATTGGTGAGAGCTGCACATTCAGGATTGCCATAGGTGATATTTTCACGAACCGTGCCTGAAAACAGCAAAGGTTCCTGAAGTATAAATCCTATCTTCGAAGCTCTTTCGGAGGGAGTGAATGACCTTATATCCCTGCCATCCAGAAGGATGGATCCCTTTGTTGCATCGTACAGCCTGGCAATAAGGGAAGCGGTGGTTGTTTTTCCTCCTCCCGTGGGTCCGACAAAAGCATAGGTTCTGCCTCTCTGCAGATCGAAGCTGACATTGTGCAGCACCTCTTTACCATTGGGATAACTGAAGGAAACATCCCTGAACCGGAGATAGGAGGAATTTCCGTCTTTACTCCTGTCATTGATGATTTTAAGGTTGTTTTCAAAGGAAAGCAGATGCGATATCCTGTCCCAGGCTGCCAGTGCAAGCTGAAAATTGGCCCACAGGGCGGCCAACTGCCGTAAAGGGTTATAGAAACTGGTTATATATGAAATGAAGCTTATCAGCAGTCCTATTGAAAAATGCCCCCTTATTATAAGCCATATACCAAGGGAAAGCACGATGAGCTGACCAATATTTGAGGCGAAGGTATAGACCGGTGTCAGTATGATATTGGCGATACCGGCCTGCATTGATTTGTTGTAATTCTCATTGTTGACCTCTTCAAACCTTTCCCGGAAATAATCGCGCCTGTTGAATGCCACAACAACCCTGAAATTTGCCAGGCTCTCCTGAATTTCGGCAGACAAATCTCCCAGGCTTGCAAGGCTTGCCTCGTTCTTCCTTCTGATCCAGGGTGAAACACTTTTTGTAAATATCCAAAGCAGTATCGCGGGTGAAAGGGCTGCAAGTGCAAGGGACAGGTTTATCGCCAGGAGAAGTATCACCGCACCTGTCATTGTTATGAGGCTGCCTATGAACTGCATCAGCGACTGGGAAAAGAACTGGTTCACCTTGTCGGTATCATTGTTGATACGCGATATAAGGTCGCCGGCTTTATTCTGGTTGAAAAAACTGAGAGGAAGCTCCTGCAGTTTATTGAAAACTGAATTCCTGAGACTGAAAAGCATGCGCTGGCCTATACCGCCCATCATACGCATCTGTGCATAGTTTGAGACAAAGGCGACAACATACATTATCAGCAGTATCCCGGAAAAGAGAAGCACCCCGTGATAATCTTTGGCCTGGACATAATTATCGATTGTATAGCCCACGATATACGGTCCTGCCAGACTTAGCCCGGAATTCAGGAAAATTGCAGAGAATGCAATGATCAGGTTTCGGCGTTCACCGCTTATTATGGAAACAAGCTTTCTGAGCGATGCCAGTACCGGCAGTCTTCCTGCATTCATGTCCGTTGTCTGACTCAGATCATAATTCATAATGATGAGTGCTTTTCTGTGAACTGTAGATCTGAACATATTCCGGTGAGTTTTCAAGCAGGTCCTTATGCTTCCCGGCGGCTATTATCTCTCCCTCCATCAAAAGAATTATCTGGTCATAATCTTTTACCGGAGCTATTTTCTGAGTGACTGATAAAAGTGTAATCTCAGGATAGTTAGTCTGGATATTGCACAGTATCTTTTCCTCTGTTTTCCTGTCCACCCTCGATGTGAAATCATCCAGCAGAAGTATTTCCGGATTCATGGCAAGTGCTCTGGCGAGCATTATCCTTTGCTTCTGGCCTCCCGACAGGCTGGATCCTCTTTCCGAGACCATGGTTTCAAGCTTCTCCGGGAGTGATTCAATAAATTCTTCCAGCTCAGCTGTTTCGATAGCTTTCTTAAGCGACTCTTCAGTTACCGAATCACTGAACGCTATATTTTCCCTGATGCTGAGGTTGAAAATTATGCTGTCCTGAAATACAAAACCGATTTGTTTATGAAATATTTCCCTCGAATACCTCTCAATGGGGATCCCGTCGAATTCAATGCTGCCTGAATCGGGGGGCATAAGGTTTGTCAGAAGGTAGAGCAACTGACTCTTGCCTGCGGCGGTAGGGCCAATGATTGCACACTTGCTTCCGGCCCTGACGGAGAATGAAATCTTCTTCAGCACCGGTTTTCCGTCGTAGCTCAATGACACGTCTTTCAGTACAATATTACCACCGATATCCGATCGGACCGTTCCGGTTTCTGCCGGCGGGGGTTCATCCAGCACCCTTTTTATCCTGTCGTATGAAGCAGTGGCTGATGCTATTATGTTACTCATGAATCCGATCATCATCACGGGGAAAATGAGCATTACGAGATAGCTGTTGAACGCGGCAAAATCACCCAGCGAAAGTGAACCGAGAACAACAAAATGACCGCCAAGTGCAAGTATGGTGACAACTGCCAGGTTTGAGACGAACATTATCACCGGGATAAGGACAGCGAAAAGCTTTACAATGGCTAAACCCAGATCCCTTGATTCGATATTTTTTTCAAGGAATTTGAGGCACTCCGGCTGTTGAGAATTCAGCACTCTTATAATCGCCGCACCCAGTATACTCTCGTTTATCACCCTGTTAAGGGCATCTATTACCTCCCTGCTCTTACGGAACAGCACCCGTACTTTCCTGAAAACCAGATAAAAAGTAAAGGCAATAAGAGGCACTATCAGAAGAACGGCAAGCGCCAGTTTCAAATTAATCATTATCAGAAGAACTGCTGCGCCAATAATGATGAACATTGACGATATGATATTGACATAAGCCTGTGAGACAAACCTTTTAACCGAGTCCATGTCTGAAGTCAGGTTTGTCAGGAGTTTTGCAGGATTTGCTTTAAGGATATAGGAATAGCTCTGAAGGGATAGATTGATTGCAACCTTGTTGCGCATATCTCTTGCAACTCTCTCCGCTGTCAGAGTCTGAACTACACCCTGAAGCAGAGTGAAGACAAATATCCCGGATGCTGCCAAAAGGAACTGAATAATAATTTGTCCGGCGTTAAACCTGTTCGCGGAAAAACTATCAATGGCAACTGAAATGATCCTGGGTATGATCAGCCTTATTGCGCTGCTTCCGAGTGCCAGCACGATAAGCAGAATAACCATCCGGCTGTAAGGTCCGATCACACTGAATAAACCTGATTCCCGCCCTGTGCCTGTCTCAGCTTTCCTGGTAAATCCTGGCATCCTGATTGAATAATATGCAAAGAAAATTATTTCAAACAATTTCTGCCAATAAAAGGAGGCTGAAGATATTCTGACTGACTGCCAACTGCCCGAAGCTCGTCCGGAGTTAAGGATTTAAAAGGAATGGAAACGTCGACCTTCGCCAGGGCATCGGAGTACAAAATGAGGGATGCGGCTCGCGGAAGTATTAAGAATTATGTTAAACAACATGTATTATATGACTCTATGGCCGCTTAGAACATTAACGAACTATTGTTATTTTTATAAAAAATCAGGAAAGAATGAAAACCACATTATCGAATGGAAGCCCCGTGCCCTGCGCCCTGTGCCCTGTGCCCTGTATCTTTGATTTAAAATCAATACTATATAATGATGAAGAAAATAATGTATCTCACCGTTTTGTTTCTGGTAGGATTTAGTTTAGCCGGTTCTTATCAGGTTCAGGGACAGGATTCACAGGAAAGGCCTGTTTCGAGGATAGTTGAGGATGGCGGAACGGGTCCGTTTTCTGCCATAATGCTTTCAGAAAGCTCTTTACAGACCCATACGGTTTTCAGGCCGGTTGACCTGAGTCCATTTGGAGCCAAGAACAAGCTGCCTGTCATTGCCTGGGGCAACGGAGGATGTGCAAATTCCCCCTGGGAGCATATAAATTTTCTATCGGAAGTATCTTCTTATGGATTTCTGGTGATAGCTATCGGGCCAATGCCTCTGGAGGGAGAAAAGGGCAGGGGCCGCTCTGAATCCTCCCAGATGATTGATGCGATAGAATGGGCGATTGCTCAGAACAGTGATAAGTCGGGTCCGTATTATAACAAGATTGATGTGACAAAGATAGCCGTAAGCGGCATGTCATGCGGAGGCTTGCAGGCTCTTGAGACGGCCCCCGATCCCAGGGTGTCGACCGTCATTATCTGTAACAGCGGCATCCTGCCCGCACCGGGCGGCGGTATGCCGGGCATGCCGGCTCTTGCCAAGGATCAGCTGTCGAAACTTCATACCCCTGTTCTCTACATACTTGGAGGAGAATCGGATATTGCCTATCCGAACGGCATGGACGATTTCAGGCGCATCAACCATGTACCGGTGTTTGCCGCAAACATGGAGGTGGGGCATGGAGGCACTTACAGCAAACCTCACGGGGGTGAATTTGCAAAAGTTGCTACATCCTGGTTGCTGTGGCAGCTTAAAGGGGACAAAAAGGCCGGCAAGCTCTTCAGTGGTAAATCCTGCGGCCTGTCGAAGGATCCTAACTGGAAGGTTGAGAAGAAGAATATGAAATGACGAAAACTCTGCTAAAGTTTTGAATATATCGGGGCTTCCTCCGCTTGATCGGGGGTAGCACTAAAATCACTTTTATATTATGATAAAAAGACTCTTATTCTTATTAGTTGTATTGCTGCCGGCAGCATCATGCAATAATGATTCGAACAAGGCTTCGAACCAGGAATTGAAACTAAATGATCTTGAATACTTCGAGACTCAGGGAGTCAATGTCCTCGTGTATAACAATCTCTTTACCGGAGGCTTTAATGATGAAAAGACTTCCGGTATAGAATTGATTCACCATGGAGTCAGAACAGCACAGGGTGGCGCTGTAAGACTTTCTCACACTCCGGAGCAATGGGACCTTGTTCCTGCAATACCAACCCGGACAGTGGACAGTATTGCGAATACAATTGAGTCAGTATTAAGGTATGAAGATTATGATTTTGATTCGCGGGTTATTGTCTCGCCCAAGGGAAAAGGTGTTGAGATATCTGTTTACCTTGATAAACCGCTTCCGGCTGCACTTGAAGGCGCTGCCGGATTTAATCTTGAGTTCCTTCCATCTCAGTACTGGAACAAGACCTTTCTGATGGACGGGCGTCTCAACCGGTTCCCGCGCTACGCGGTAGGCAACACGATTACAAGGCCCAACAGTGAGAAGCCAAAACAGTTCAAGGGTTATGTAACTTCTGACGACAGGGGAACAGGCAGATTCATCGATCCGCTTCCTCTTGAAAAAGGCCGTACAATCCTTATGGCACCTGAAGACCCTGAACGTCTGGTAAAAATAAGTTCGGAAGATGCCGATCTTATGCTTTTCGACGGCCGTATCCTGGCACAAAACGGATGGTTCGTGGTTCGCAGTTTACTACCGGCAGGAAAAACAGGCAAGGTTCTGACCTGGACAGTTGAACCAAATGCAATTAAAGGCTGGATAAGAGAGCCAAATATAGGTTTGTCCCAGGTGGGTTATATACCTTCCCAGCCAAAAATCTCTGTAATTGAACTCGACAGGAAAGACAAAGTACTCGCGAAAGCATCGATTTATAAGGTAGGCGAGGACGGCAGTGCCACTAAAGTATTCAGCGGCAAAATTGAACCCTGGGGTGATTATTTCAAATATCATTATGTAAAATTTGATTTTTCTTCAGTCAGCATCCCCGGCATATACTATATACAGTATGGTGATATTAAAACAAATAACTTTTTAATAGATGATAAGGTTTACGACAAGATAACCGATGCCACGAGTGATATCTGGATACCGATACATATGAATCACATGTTCGTAAATGAGGCTTACAGGGTATGGCACGGCGAGCCTTTCAAGGAGGGCTATCTCCAGGCTCCGGCACCTACAGATCATTTTGACATGCACCGGCAGGGACCGACAACAGATACAAAGTATAAAGGACTGGAATTGATCCCCGGATTAAATGTAGGAGGCTTTTTTGACGCCGGCGACTTTGATATCGAGACGGGAGCCAACATCGGCGTGGTGCAGAATTTTGTACAGATATGGGAATATTTCAAACCCCCGCGGGATCAGACTTTTGTTGATCAGAAACAGCGTTATGTTGACCTTCACCGCCCGGACGGGATACCGGATATCCTGCAGTTTATTGAGCATGGCACATTGAACCTGTTAGCTCAGGCAGAGATAATCGGACACATGGCATCAACCCTGAGTAACTCAGTTCTTGATAATTACCATCATCTGGGCGATGCA
>JAAYQC010000235.1 GCA_012519515.1 Bacteroidales bacterium
AATCTCCAGTCCTAGGGTGGCAGATTGAGCCACACCGGTCAAAAGACCGCCGGGAATAACTGCTGTATCAACCATGTCATCAATAGAGCTAAGGTCAATAGCTACTGATTTACCTGCTGCTCCTGCCACTTCAATAATCTGTTGCAATTCCGTCTCTTCCAAGGGCTTCACATTAGCAGTATTACCGGAAGTTCCGACCGTAACCGGCAATTCCTGGGTGCCGCCACTTATAGATGCAAGCGATTCGACAGGGGGTTCTTCAGGTGTTTTATCCCCTCCTTCACCCGTCTGACCCGGAGGAGTTGTGTCACCGCCTCCGCCTGAGGGAGGTCGGCTATAGGCGGCAATGGTGAAATTGCTCACTGAACCCGCAAAATGAGTAGCGGTTTCTTTAATCCTGACATTATAGGTACCCTTAGTCAGTCCCGTAATTATGCTGCCGTCGCCGTCCATCCAGATATCGGCACCGGAAAGCTTATATTCCATATCACCGGTAACACCCACAAGGGTTCCGTCGTTATTGGCAGCAGTCGTACAGTCAGTCTTGGAAACTCCGGTTACTGCCGGACCATTTGCTTTAAGTATAGAGTTGCTAGTAGTGCCGGCCAGAGAACCGGTCTGTACATCACTGTTCACCACACAGGTGATGACCTGACCGATATCGTCTAACCCGAGAGTATAGCTGTCACTAGTGGCTCCCTCAACATCTTGATCTCCCCGTTTCCACTGATAGTAAAGAGTACCGGTATTATTGATACCGGTTGTATCAACAATAAGGGTCTCTCCGAATTTTGCAGTGCCGGTTATGCTTACCGTACCTGCTAATTCTGCCGGAGTCCACTGAGCATAGAGTGTTTGGGCGTCAGCAATGGTAACTTTGGTAGTAGCGGTAACCTGAGTGCCGCCTTCGGCTTCCGTAAACCAGCCTGCAAAGTTGTAGCCAGTACGGGTAGGGTCCGGCAGTTGGTCGTAATTTTCGTCATAGGTTACGTTTGTTTTTTCCGTATCCACTGTACCGCTATTGGCGTCAAAGGTAACCTCATAAGTATTAGCCGTCCAACGAGCATGGAGCATATGGTCGCCGGCAATAGCAACTTTGGTATCAGGTGTAACCTGAGTTCCATCTTCGGCAGCCGTGAACCAGCCTGCAAAGGTGTAGCCGGTGCGAGTAGGTACTGGCAATTGGCCGTAGGCTCCATCATAGGTTACGGTTATTGTTGCCGGTGTTACTGTACCGCCCCTAGCATCAAAAGTCACGGTATATTCATTAGCCGTCCACTGAGCATAAATCGTATGGTTGCTAGCTGTGTCAACAAGAGTATCCGAAGTAATCTTATTTCCGCCGCTTGCATTGGTAAACCAACCTACAAAGGTATAACCATCACGGGTAGGTACTGGCAATTGGCCGTAGGCTCCGTCATAGGTTACGGTTATTGTTGCCAGTGTTACTGTACCGCCCTTAGCATCAAAGGTCACCGTATATTCATTAGCCGTCCACTGAGCAT
>JAAYQC010000134.1 GCA_012519515.1 Bacteroidales bacterium
GAAAAGATTATCATCGGCCACATGTATTCGCTCAGCTTGTTCATCATCTCATCGACATTGAAGTTCTGGTAGTCGCCTAAGTCTATCCTGATGAATGTGCCAAGATACTGGATTATCAGTCCCATTGTGAACGCGATAAGAAAAAGCGGAACAAACCATTTTTTATAGAAGTCCCACAGGGAGTTCATTGCCGAGTCGATGGTGTGAGCCTTGTAGAGAGGGTGGTGTTCAATAGCTTCCATGTATTCAATTATTCAAATGGTATATAAATATTGGTATATAAAACAGTTCATTGATCTTTTGCTTGTTATTTTCCCGGTCTCCAGCCGCGGATCACATTGGCAAAGGGGAATAGATGGCTTTTCTTTCGCGGATTGAAAATCCCCTCACTTGCCGACTTGATGTCCTCGACTGTGAAAAATGCCCTCTCGTTGAACGAGGTAATGATGTTGAGCACATTCTTCAGTTCATTCCTGTGAACTATGGAATAAATGATATCTATTTTTTCCTTGGCCCCGTGAGCTGCAATGGTGGTTGCTCCGAATCCCTTGGCATTCAGGCTCTTTACCAGTTCAATCCCATTCTCGCCAACAAACACCCTGACCATCTGTATTCCCATTGCCAGTCGTTCCTCTATTATCATTCCTACATAGTTGCCGGTCGCGAATCCTGCAGCGTAGGCAATGTAATTTATATAATTATCAAGGTTTTGCATTATTTTGCTGATTGCAATGATCCAGATCAGCACTTCAAAGAAGCCCAGCACGGGCGCCACCTTCCTGTTTCCCTTTGAAACGAAGATGATTCTCATGGTACCTATCGATACGTCACATATTCTTGCCAGGAAAATCAGGAAAGGCATAATGGCATATTCGAAAATCTCCGAGTTAAAAAAGGATGTCTCCATAATCGCTGAATTTTGTTAGTCAAAGATAGGAAATGTAGTGCAGTAATTAAAGTAGGGCCGACGGCAGAATCATCAAACACGTCGGGGTGGAATTCCGGGGTTCCGCCCTTAAGTTATGAATGAATTGCCTGATCACTGCCGGTATCAGTCAGCCGTGTATTTGATTCTAAGATCCAGTTTGTTGTCGTAAACATACCAGCACGGATCGGTACACTGCGTCTCTGTGAATTTTGTTCTTGGGAAGGCTGAATCAATGGCAGTGTATGTTTTGCCGTCTATCTCATATGTTGCGGTCGCCGTGTATTTCTTATTGAGCCTTACGGCTATGTTGTGGGTGTCGGAGCCGGGACTTGCGGTATCGAGAAGCACACCGTCCTCCAGTTCTCCTTCATAAATATTGAGGACAGCCAAAGGCTGGGTCCTCGTGAACTCTATTACCAGATAATAGTTTGCAGGTTCTGTCGATGCACATTCGTTGCAATCGGCAAACCATCCCTGCTCTTCGCACGAGAAGGCAACTGCAATAAAAAGGAAAAGCAGAAACCTGATTCCGGGTCTGATTGTTTTCAATACCATCTTATTGTTTTTTCAGTTTTTCTGACACGGCTAAGCCTGTAGTTCCAGGTTAAGCCTATCCGTCCCCATAGAGGTCCGACACCGTAGAACCCTGATTGCAGGTATTCAACACTTGCATTAAAAGCCAGGTTTGACTTTTCAAACCTGAATCCTGCAGCCGGCATTATCCTCAGCTTGCTATCGGGTGCTTCATTGGTTCCTCTGAATTCAGGTCCGAAATTATAAGCTGCCGACAGGGACGTTGTTGCAAAAAACTTCGTTCCGGAAGCTTTTTCTATCAGTAAAAAGTCCTTGAATAAACCCGCGTATACAAGTGAGCTTTTGTCGGTATACTGTATAAATTCATTTTCTCCGATTTGTTTCAATACTCTCGTTCTGAGTGGTTTTGTATCAAATCCCGCCATAAAACCGGCATTCAGCAAAGGTTCCCTGAATCCCAGCGTCATTCCGGTCAGGAAATCCCTTTTATTGACCCTGACATTGGCTGTCAGTGAGATTCCATCGATTCTGAATCCCTGCCTGCCCCTGATGTTGCTGCTTTCAAGAATATTGCTGATCTCATTTCTTCCGAATGCCGAAGCTATGACATAGGGGTTGACTCCCGTCTTTTCCTCATCACTCCAGGCATCACCCTTTTCAAGGAGAAACCTGACGGCAGGTATGTGGTTTGACTGAATGGCTAATGCCATGGCATTGTAACCATGGATGTTCTTTTCATATATATCCACCCCTTCCCTGAGAAGAACAGCCATCATAGCGGTATCACCATTCTGCGCTGCTATCAGTAAGGGAGTGAATCCTTCGTTATCCCTTGCTTCGAGATTGGCTCCATGCTGAAAAAGCAAATCAGTAACATCCATGTGTCCTCTAAAGACCGATGCCATCAGAGGCGTTGTTCCGTCGAATGACTTAAGGTTGCAGTCGGCACCGTAATATATCAGGAGGTCGGTCATCAGGAAGTCCCCGTTAATGGCAGCATAATGAATGGGACTTGCCCCGTGCTTGTCTTGCCGGTCAATATCGGCACCGGCTCTTATCAGGGCTTCTGCAATTTCGGTGTTCATATTCTTGACAGCAATGAGAAGGGGAGTCTCGCTTCCTTCAGTTTTCTTGTCGACATTGGGATGCCATTCAAGCAATGTGGTGACGGAACTGAGATTGTTATATGAAACAGCAAATATGAGAGGAGTTGCAC
>JAAYQC010000135.1 GCA_012519515.1 Bacteroidales bacterium
CATGTTACGAAGAGACCGCAAGACAATGTATTATGTATTATAGGCGATAGATAATCTGGTATATCAGAAAGCCATGTTACGAAGAGACCGCAAGACTGCAAGACCGCAAGACTTAGCCGCTTACCCCTTTATACCATAGACAAACAACCTGTCGTCGTGTCGTATGTAAAGTCTGCCGCCACAGACTACCGGATGAGCCCAGTGCATTCCCTTGCCGCCCTCCGGAATCCTGAAGGAGCCTGCAATCTCGTATTTCTCAGGCGTGGCTTTGAAAAGTGTCATGGTTCCCCTCTGATCAAGCATGTAAATCATCCCGTCGGCATAGGTTATGGCAGCTTCATCGCCGGTCACCTTCCACATCTGTTCGCCGGTAAGAAAATCGACACAGAACCATCCCTTCGACTGGCTGCCGGATCCATACAGATATCCTTCGTGAAGAATAACACCGCCATGATGATTATCGAAAGGTATGAATTCCCATACTTCCTCAGGCACCATACCTGTGTCTGATACATTGATCCTGAACATCATACTGCCTCTTCCATAACCGCTCGTCACAAATACATGCTCACCGCTTACTACAGCATCAGTAATGTTACAGTCGTGCCGGTTAATGAAATCCACTTTCCACAGAAGCTTTCCCGTTGCAGCATCCACACTGTAATAGCCGATCGAACTTGCTCCAATAACCTGACGGTAACCCCCGAACTCATGAACTACCGGCGATGAATATCCCTCCACACCGGGGATCTCCGTGTTGGCCCATACCAGACTTCCGTCATGCTTGTTAAGGCAAACCTTGTAGCCTTTCTTACCGGCCGGACGAACATAAAGATTATCACCGTCTATATAAACCGATTCGGAATAACCATATTCCGTACCGGGAGCTTCATATTCCACCGACAGGTCCTTCACCCAGAGTTCCTTTCCTGTGGCAGCTTCCATGGCCGACAGTCTGCCCATCTCCCCCAGATAATATACCACACCGTCATCGTACGTGGGCGTGCCGCGGGCTCCCGTATAGGAACTTGCATGACGGGCAGTGGTCGACCAGGCCTCACCGGCAGCTGCTTTCCATAAGAGCTTGCCCGTAAGGTCAAATGCAAATACCCAGGGCTGAGAGTCGACCGACCCGGCAGTGAAAATCATTCCGTCAGCTATCGAAACAGAACTGAATCCTTCACCCAGACCGTTAACTGTGAACAGCAATTCTGGCCCCTCCTCAGGCGATTCCCTGAGAAGACCTGTCTCAGGCGACTTGTTGCCGCGATCGGGACCGTGAAAACACGGCCATTCATTTTGCGGCAGGTCCTGCCTTGCACAGCCAGCAATGACTGAAACAATAAAAAGCATGCCCGCGGCAAAAAACGTGGAACTTATCTCATTCCTCCTGCTAATCTTCATATCGTGTTGGTTTTTGGACAAAGCGAAGATAACAAAATATGTAAAGAGTTTGAGAAGGGCACGGGGCACAGGGCACAGGGCACGGGGCGCAGGGCGCAGGGCACGGGGCACGGGGCGCAGGGCACAGAGCACGGGGGGAAGAACGGTATGCGGCTAGCGGCATGCGGCACGCGGCGAAAGACGAAGAGAGGGGGAGACAAGGGGACTGAGGGACGAAGAGACTGCAAGACTGCAAGACTGCAAGACCGCAAGACCAAAAAAGGCCGTCTCGCGACGGCCTTTTTTACAGAAACTACTTAATCTTGATTTTCTTCAGTGGCTTTGGTTTGGCTTCCTCTTTCTTCGGAATGTTTATCCTGAGAATGCCATTATCATATTTTGCTTCAATCTTGTCACTGTCGGCAGATTCCGGTAGTGTGAACGATCTGCAGAACGACTGGTAGCTGAATTCACGCTGGGTGAAATGCTGACCTTCTGCCGTTTCATTGCTGACTTCCTTCTCGGAAGAAATCCTTAAAACACCATGCTCGATTTCAATTTTGAAGTCATCCCTGTCAAGGCCGGGAGCTGCTACCTCAAGCTCAAAATCATCATTGCTTTCCTTTACATTGACAGAAGGCAATGTAGTGTTGGTTGCAGAAAAATTACGGTTCGACCAGTCAAACAGGTCACTTTCGAAAAAACGATCGAATAATGAGGGATAATACCCTGAAAATCTTGCTAATGCCATACTTAATCCTCCTATAATTTTATTTTTGTTTAACAAATTTTTATCTACCACCCTATGATTCAAATTAGATACCAATCCTGAATAAAAACAGGGCCTGTAATACTAATTATCTGTACATCTGTGATATAACAACAAAGGATATTCAAACAGAATATGCCATATTGACATATATGTATTAATTTGACGTGTCAATATGGCATAGTAAACAAAGCCGGAAAAGTCGTGTTGTGCCGGCTCTTTTATGTATATTCGCATAAAGGCCGGAAATTATGACAACATTTTTAATCTGGTTAGCGGCAACAGTGCAGATGATAGCCGGAGGCGCCTACAACCTAAACTCACCCGACAAGGTGTACAAACTCCCTCCGTCGCTCCATGAAATCTCCGGAATTACAGCGATTGATGCTTCCACCATCGCGTGTGTTCAGGATGAACATGGACTGGTGTTCATATACGACCTTGACAAAAACAGCATTATACGTCAGATTCCATTCGGCGGCGACGGTGATTACGAGGGGGTGGCCAGGGTCAACAAGGCTATTTATATCCTGAGAAGCGATGAGGTGTTGATAGAACTTGGCGATTATACATCATCCGGATCACCTGTTGTAAATGTTTATGAAACCAGGATTCCCGGAAAGGATGCAGAAGGCCTGTGCTACGATCCTAAAAACAACAGGCTGCTTGTCGCCCCGAAAGAGATATCATCAGACAACCCCGCTGCTCAGTCAACCAGACATATTTACGGTTTTAACCTGGCCTCCAAAACACTTATAAAAGGCAGCGTGATAGATTTCGATATCAAAGAAATTGAGGAATATGCCTTGAAAAATAATATTAAGGTGCCGATGAAAGGAAAGAAGGGAGAAAAGAAAGTACCTGACATTAACATGAAGATCTCTGCTATCGGCATTCATCCGGCCAGCTATAAACTCTACGCCATATCAGGTCCCGAAAGACTACTTTTCGTCTTTGATATGAAAGGGAACCTTGAATCACTTGCAAGGCTCGACAAGGATATCTTCCCCCAGCCCGAAGGCATCACTTTCATGCCGAACGGCGACATGCTTATTTCCAACGAGGGTGCAAAGGGAATCCCCACTATCGTGAGGTTCAGTTACCGGCAAAGGTAACACCCTTCACCCCCATCGGTTGTCAGTCATGCTTCCCAGCCCTGCTTGTCAGATGCCAGAAGCCGCATACATTGCATTTGTAAGCCCTTATCTTCCTCGTAACCCGCGTCTCTTCGATGTGCCTGATCATCATCTGCGCATCTTCAAGGGTATAATAGACTTCCTTTTTACAGGGGAAGTCAATCGGATCAATCCTTTCTTTTTTAAAGGGCCTGTACTTCATTATTTCTAAACCCTGTCAGGCATGTTGTAAGGCTTTCTGCCTCCGCCCGGACGAGCAAGGAAGGAATTGGCCTCGGTGTCGTTGCCAAAATTCTCAGCCTTGCCGTCGAAAACAAGTTTCCTTCCTGTGCGGTATGCTATATTTCCAAGGTGCATCATTGCTGTCGAGATGTGACCTTCCTCAATCTCGGCAAACAGATCGCTTCTCTTGCGGCTCTTCACACAGTCGACGAAATTCTGAAAGTGATAGTCGATGCCTGCCTTCAGTATCTCGTCCCATCTTGGATCGGGATCAATATCATCGTTGGTAAGCGTGATCGTAGGCTTATTGGACCTGTCCTGCTGCAGACCGGTGCTGAATGCCGCCGTGCCTGTCTGGCCGCCAACCGAGGCGGGAGCGTTGCTGCTCTGGAATATATGCACCTGGTTGTTACCGACTGTATAGGCATAGCCTTTAGTTCCCAGCCACAGGTATCCCCAGGGATCGTTGGGTGTCGGAAGACTCCTCACTTCAAGCTCGAGAACAGCCCCGTTGTCATACTCGAAAGTGGCAACCTGCAGGTTCGGAACATCCTGATCCGATTCATTCTGGTATGCATAGAATCCGCCGCAACAGGCAATCTTCGTGGGATGACCTGTTATGTTCATTGCCTGCCTGATAATGTCCATGGCATGGGTTCCGTTGTTCCCGAATTCGCTTGTACTAGTATCCCAGTACCAGTGCCAGTTATAAAGGAAATGGTTTTCATTGAAGGGAATCATAGGCGCTGGACCCCTGTAAAGGTCCCAGTTAACTCCTGCCGGAACCGGTCCGTCGGGCTTTCTGCCAATGCTCGGACGCGAACGGTAAACAGTGCCGCGACCCATGTAGATATCACCTATAACACCTTCGCGAAGCACCTGGATGGCCTTCCTGTTCAGCCTGAAAGCCCTTCTCTGGGTTCCGGCCTGTACAATCCTGTCGTATTTCCTTGCAGCCTGAACCATCTTCCTGCCTTCGTCGATGGTGTAAGAGATTGGCTTCTCAACAAAAACATCTTTTCCTGCCTGACAGGAGTGAACGGTCATGAGTGCATGCCAGTAATCGGGAGTTGCAATTGCTACCACATCCAGATTCTTGTCCTCGAGCATCTTTCGATAGTCGATATAAGTCGCGGGTTTGTCTCCTCCAAGTTTTTCAATGTCCTGAATGGCTTTGGGTAAAAGGTAGTCAACGCAATCGCAGATGGCAGTCACCCTGGTCTCCTTGATCTTGGTAAAGTTGGCAGTGTGTCCGGAACCGCCATAAAAACCGCCGCGGTCGTTAATGCCTATAACTCCGACATTTATTCTGTCGCTCGGCTTAACCTGTGCAAATCCCTTGATGTAAGCGGGAGCCATGGCTATACCTGCCGAGACCATAACTGATTTCTTAATAAAGGTCCTTCTTTTTTCGGTTTTCATCATAATAAATTTTTAAAGGTATGATAATGGATTCAGGTTATTTCAGGTCGTGTTAATTCTTGTTTCTATTTAAAAAGAAGAGGCGCAAAGTTGTTAAGGTATATCCTCCAGTTAGTCCAGGTATGTCCGCCCGAATTGACAAAAAAGGTGTGCTTCATTCCCAGACGCGTAAGAGTGGCATCGAGCGTCCTGGCCTGTTCGATAAGAAAATCGGAGTCGCCGCATGCTATCCAGTAGAGCTTGTAGCCCGCTTTCTTCACTGCCCTGAAATCAGCGTCGTAGGTCGCCTTGTTTTCATCAGTCACGCGGATGCCCATGCTCAGGGGGCATATATACTGGAAAAATCCGGGATACAGATTGGTGCAGGAGATGGTATGACCGCCTCCCATCGACAGGCCGGCAATAGCCCTCGATGCAGGTTTGGCAATAACCTTGTAGTTCTTTTCAATATAGGGCACAATGTCCTTTACAATGCTGTGAACATAGGCATTTGGCGTGCCCGGATTGTTGCGGTCGAAGGGTTTTTCAGGAATAAGCTGGGTTCGCGCTGCCTGCTGACCGGGATTGCCGTTCGGCATTACCACCAGCATCGGTTTTGCAAGCTTTTTCTCGATCAGGTTGTCCATGATCTGACAGGTGCGGCCCATGGTACTCCAGGCATCCTCATCACCGCCGGCCCCGTGAAGAAGGTACAACACCGGATACTTTGTCTTGCTTGTCTCATAACCGTAAGGTGTATAGACAAACATGCGGCGGTTCAGGCCGAGAGTTGGGGAATCGTACCAGACCTGCGACAGGTTACCGCGGTTTTTAGCTTCGAAATAATTGGCTGTCACCTCGCCGGGAATCAGCAGAACACTCAGGTAGCGCGTCCCGTCACGCTGCATCAGTACATTGTTCGCATCGGTGACCGAAAGTCCGTCGACGATGAAGCTGTAGGTGTAGAGCTCAGGTGCAGGAGCCGGGATTGTGACAGACCACAGCCCGGCCTCATCCTTTTTCATCTCAATGGCCGACCTCATATCAGCCTGCCAGGAACCGGAAAGCCTCACTTCATCAGCATAGGGAGCAGACACCCTGAAGGTGATTTCATTGCCCTTGATGTCAGGGGAAATAACAGGCTGGCGTCCTGCAAAATTTGCCAGTTCCTGGGCAAAGAGACCCGTGAAGGCCAACAAGCATATTGTAAGTAATGTTAATCTTTTCATCATGTTATTATTTTGTTTTTAATGGTATGATGCCACTCCGCTGAGGCGGGGGTATTCACATTGTTTTTTGTCAGTCGTAAAGATCTTATTTGAAAAGCAGAGGTGCAAAGGTATTCAGGTAGATCCTCCAGTTCGACCAGGTGTGTCCTCCTTCCGAAATGAAGAAGGTATGCTTCATCCCGTTTTTAGTCAGAGCCTGGTCGAGCAACTTCGCCCCTTCAAAGGTGAAATCCTCATTACCGCATCCGATCCAGTAAAGCTTGTAACCGGCTTTCTTAACACCCTGAAGCTTGGCATCGATATCGGGCTGATCGGCCCTTATGCCCATACTGAGCGGAAGGATGTAGCTGAATGTGCCGGGGTGCTCGTTGGTGACGCTCAGGGTATGGCCGCCACCCATCGATAAACCGGAAACTGCCCTGGCATCGGGACTGGCAATAACGCGGTAATTCTTTTCTACATAGGGAATAATATCCCTGACTATGCTGTTTATATAGAGGTTGGCAAACTTCGGATCCCCGCGTTCGTAGGTCGTCTCCGGAAGAAGCAGCGTTCTGGCTGCCTCCTGTGTGGGATTGCCGTTGGGCATGACACAGATCATCGGCACGGCCAGCTTCTTCTCAATCAGGTTATCAAGTATCTGGCATGCACGGCCCATGGTAACCCATGCATCCTCATCGCCTCCTCCACCGTGAAGAAGGTAAAGCACCGGATATTTTTCGGTTCCGGAATCATAGCCATAGGGAGTGTAAACATACATCCTGCGGGCCTTGCCAATGGTCGGCGAGTCGTACCATACCTTGTGCAGATTGCCCCGCTGGCCGGCTTCAAAGTAGTTGGCTGTCAGATCGCCCGGCACCAGCAGCACGCTCAGGTAACGGGTGCCGTCGCGCTGCAGAAGCACGTTATTAGCATCATTTACACTGAAACCGTCGACAATAAAATTATAGGTGTAAAGCTCGGGCTGTGGTTTTGGAATGGTTAAAACCCATACGCCAGCCGTGTCCTTGTTCATGTTCACCGACGAGTCGAAGCTCCTCATCCATGAACCGTAAACCCTGACAAGCTTTGCCTGGGGCGCACGAATCCTGAATGTGACAGTCTTCTCCCCTATCTCCGGAGAAATAATCGGTGTACGCCGGAAATTCGCCAGCTCCTGTGAAAAGGTGACTGCGAATAACGACATGCAGATAATAGATACAAACAGTTTTTTCTTCATTCTTTTGAGGTTTTATCGTTTCTAAATCCAGATTTGGTCTTTGCCTCTAAAATAATTATTAAAATCCTGAAAAAAGATGCTTTAACATTATTTTTGATTAGGACGACCGATCCTTTCCATCACCTTCACGAAGGGTCCCAGAAGAGTGTTCCACGGGAACTCCGAAAGAACCATAAGTACCAGAACGGAGGGCGAGAAATATGACACTGCCAGTACAATGGCCAGCCCGTTGTTCATATAGGCTGAACCGATAGCCACTGTAATCCTGCTTTTCCGGCTCTGGCGCGGACAGATAAAATAACCGATGATGTGAAGGAGAATGAATACAAGATAAAGCGCCACGAGCTTCCATACAACACCTGCCGGGTTTCCCAGAATTAGCTCCTTCTGGGAAGAAATGACTATATACACAAATGAAAATAAAATAAGCACATTGAATGATGTGAAGAATTTCTGCGACCTTTCAATTGTTCGCGGAAGCAATCTTTTTATTATCTGGGAAACGATCATCGGGACAAATACAAGGATGGCAATATCCCTCAGTATCATCAGCTTGTTTATGTTAATGGAATCGATGTCAAGTATCCAGAAAAGCAATGGAACGGTAAAGGGAGCGGCGAGTTGGGTCACTATCGCCAGACTCATCGAGAGGGGAATGTTGCCCTTTGCTATGTCGGTTAGCACGGGAGTTGCAACACCCGCGGGCATAGCGGTGAGCAGTAGCATTGCAATGGCGAACTCCCTGTCAAATAGCAATGTAACGAAATAAAAAACAAGAGGGATTGCCAGCATATAGACAAAAGTGATCCATGATATCAGCCGGAAATTTTTCAGGCTCTCGATAATATCGAGAGCATCAATCTTCATGAAAGCAGTGAAAAGCATCATGCCAAGCAGCAGCTTCGGAACAACCGGCGGAGCATTAATTTCAACCGGAGCCCATAGCCCAAGGATGATACCTGCCAATAATACAAACCAGAAATGTGACTCAATAAGTTTTGTTATTCTCATGCTTTCTTTCTCTTACAGCGAGACTGCTTTACCAGGGCGCTTCCGACGGGGGCTCGCGGGCTTGTGGTCTCGCGGTCTTGCGGTCCTGCGGTCCTGCGGTCTCTTCGTAACATGACTTTCTGATATATCAGA
>JAAYQC010000253.1 GCA_012519515.1 Bacteroidales bacterium
CTGGCCACTTAGCGTTCTACTTTAGCCAGAAGGTTCTCGCGGTGCGGTGCGCCAATGACATATACCGACCTGTTACCTGCTGGGCTTTTTACTTCTTATTTGCATCTTACGGGGATCCTGCCTGGTGTCAAATACATCAGTTATTAACACACCCTCTTTGACCCTTTTGTAGATAATCTTGTAGTTACCCTCTACGAGGTACCTATGTTCTTCATTAAGTCTTATGAGATTTGGCTCAAGTTGTCCTGATAAAGGATGTTTGATCAGTTGTTTGGTGGCATTGAATATATTTGTACGGATTCTGGAAGCGACGTTAATGTTAGCCGACGCTTTGTAGAATTGGTAAATTTCAAGTAGTGAATTAGCTGCAAAATCAGTCCAGATGATTTTCATGGGACTACCAGGATTCTGATTCTTTTTCTAAGGCATCTTGAGTCTTGTATTTGCCAGATTTGTAATCTTGGCTTGATTTTTCAGCTCTTTCAATTAACTGTTTCTGCGTAAATGGTTTCAGTTTCCTTTCAGATCGGACTTTATTTTCTAGAATGGCCAACTCAATCTTGTTGAATATTTTTTCATCTTCAAGACCGGCTATGTATTCAATTGCATTGAGTTTTCTTGTCTGTAAATCCATGACTGCTATTTTTTACAAATATACAACACAAAAGCCTACTTTATGTTAACTCAACTTAGCCTTGCAGCTAACGGTTGGCGGTGTGAAAAGTTGCCGATTGCGGAAAGAATCCCTATCAAAATACTATGAACTTGCTGCATGCGAAAACCTTTAATTAACCGACGAACCGGCAATTTTTTATACATGATGTTAGCTGTTGTTATTTCATGTTATATGCTTTTCGGTTTACAAAATAATGCTTATAGCTTAATTGTAAAACTAAATCATTGTAATCAAATATCGATTCATAACCAATACTTCCACTTAAACATCTATAATTTCTATTATAAAGTTCAAACCAATAATCTATATTCCAATCAATCCGTTTTTTGTCAAAATATGTTTTGAATTCAAAATACGATGAATTAAAAATTAATCTATCCCAGTATCTATCAAAATACAGATATTTCTTTAAACCAAGACTAGGCAATACTTTTCTAAAGTTTTGGTCAGTCCATACACCAACATTTATAATTATCAAGTCTTTTATATTAAGGCTATTTGCAAACTCAAATCTATTAAAGTCAGAACTTTCAGTCAAGATAGCAATTCCTTCAATATATGGATTAAAAATGTTATCAAGCCAACTTTTTCTAAAAATATAATTAGGTGAATATTTTGCTCTATAAAGCTGGTTTTCATTTCCGTTTGTAGCAAAATTAATCGTAATATTATCTCTATTCGAAATCCTAGAGGCACCGAAATAAATTCCTAATGGAAAATTTCCAATTCTTGAATATGCTCCTATTTCTACATTTGGTGGGCCTGGAGTAATAACTATTATCTCATTTAACAAATCTTGTTCTAAACTGCTTTTAAAGTTGTTATCTGACTGTCCGAATAAATTAGTTAAACTAAAAACAGCAATTCCAAGTAGTAATATATTTCTAATCATATTAATAATCAATTCCTTTTGAACTTCTAAATAACAGTTAACGGCCGGCGGTATGATTTGTTTGTGTCCCGATGTATCGGGATGGCACGCCGCACCCCGTGCCCCGTGCCGAACACAGAGAGATCGGGGTGTTTTGCACTCGCGGTGTGGAGCGCCAATGATACATACCGACTTGTTGTGGTTAGTTGCCTTTTTTATTTCACTTTTTAGTGTTTTCAGCTTCTTTTTTTGAAACCCTAATATTCCTCGGGTA
>JAAYQC010000136.1 GCA_012519515.1 Bacteroidales bacterium
AGAAAGTTTGCAGGTGAGCCTCCTGAAAGTTTTATAATATCCATTGTCGCCATAGCAAGTCCTGCACCGTTAACCATACAGCCGACGTTTCCATCAAGCTTAATATAGTTCAGGTTGCTTTTCCCTGCTTCCACATCAATCGGATCCTCCTCATCGAAATCTCTCATGGCTGCCAGATCAGGATGCCTGAAAAGGGCATTATCGTCAATGACTAATTTGCAATCAACAGCGAGGATTCTGTTGTCGCTTGTCTTGAGAACAGGATTTATTTCCAGGAGCTCGGCATCGCATCCTGTAAATGCCTCATATATTCCATATATGAACTTCCTCATTTTCACGAAGGCTTCTCCGGAAAGCCCAAGATTGAAAGCTATATTTCTGGTCTGATACGGCAGTATCCCCATCGAAGGGGATATTTCCTCCGTGAAGATGCTGTCGGGATCAGTCTCAGCCACCTGTTCAATATCCATCCCGCCGTCGGGTGAGTACATCAGCATATACCGTCCACTTTGCCTGTTCAGCAGGATACTCATGTAGAATTCCATCGGTTTCGATTTCCCGGGATAATAGACATCCGCGGCTACCAATACTTTATTTACCTTTTTCCCGGCAGGCCCGGTCTGTGGAGTGACCAGGGTCATTCCTATCATCTGTCCGGCTATAGTACCCACTTCTTCAACCGACCGGGCGATCCTGACACCTCCTCCCTTGCCCCTTCCGCCGGCATGAATCTGGGCTTTTAGCACAAAACACCCCGGGTTGAATTTCTCCTTCAGCCGCGTGGCCACCATCACTGCCTGTTCGGCGGTGTATGCCACAAATCCTTCCTGGATATCTACATTATATGCCTTCAGGATCGATTTCCCCTGGAACTCATGTACATTCATCTGCCTCGAATTATAGGTCCTTATTCTTCACAGCCCTCGTTGTCTGTGAGGGAAATATAGATAAAAAAAGGATATTTTAGCTATTTTAGCCTTAAAAAAGAATGCGAAAGCTGCATAACAATGAGCTTGGGAGAAAGAGTATTCAAGACTATAAAAAATCAGGCAAGTCTCCTTTTGTTGTAGTGCTCGACAATGTCAGGAGCCATAATAATGTAGGCTCGGTATTCCGTACCGCCGATGCCTTTCTTACCTGGAAAGTGCTTCTCTGTGGCATAACTCCTCGTCCGCCTCACAGGGATATTCAGAAAACAGCCCTGGGTGCCACTGAATCGGTTGAATGGGAATGGTATGAGAAAACAACAGATGCTTTAAGGAAGCTGAAAGAGGAAGGATATCTGATAGTAGGTGTTGAACAGGTGGAAGGAGCGGTTGAACTGCAGGATCTGAAAATTGAAAGAAGCAGGAAGTACGCGCTGGTTTTCGGTCATGAAGTAAAGGGTGTAAGCCAGGAAGCACTGGATCTTTGCGATCAATGTGTTATAATTCCCCAGTTCGGGACAAAGCATTCGTTCAATATAGCCGTGAGTGCCGGAATAGTTCTATGGGAAGTAAACAAAAAGGGCGTTGCAAGCAACGCCCCTCTGTATTGATAGTCAGCAGAATCTCTACTGGAACAATCCTGCAAATGAACTGTCGCTGAAATATTTTGCAAATTCAATATCGTTTTTCATAGCTGCTCTGAGTTCCGGGCTAAGGCTTGCAGCCTCTTTCAGTGCATTCAGAGTATAAGCCTTGTCATCAAGACGCGATCCGACGATAGCCTTCAGGTATGAAGTGAGAGCGGTTTTGGCTTCTCCCGTGAGGCTTTCAAGGGTTGTCTTTGCCCTGTTTACATCGCCTTTCAGTATCTGAGCCAGAGCCAGGTTGTTGGAAGCTTCATTTCCGAAGGAATTGACAGCCTTGTCATATTCACCCTTGGTGATTGCCACTATTCCGAGGCCATATCTTGATTCGGGAGTTGTGGCTGTCATTGAGTTGAATAATTCTTCAGCTTTTGCTATGTCACCCTTCAGGATATAGGCGAAAGCGGTGTTGCTCTTTACAACGTCGTTGTTTGCAATTGCTTTTGCCTTATCAAGGGCTGCAATAGCATCGTCGGGTTTACCAAGACAAAGATATGTAACGGCAACGTTGTTGTGTGCACGGACACACTTCGGATGAGCATCGGCAGTAGCTTTGTAGAAAGCAAGCTTTTCGTTCAGGTCAGATGTGAGAACTCCTGCATGAAGCATTTCCTCAAGGTTCAGAACCTTGGGATCCGACCTCATCTGGGCAAGTATCTGTTCGTCGGTACGACCGATATTATCAACATTTACAATGAGTTTTGACCTCCTCAGCTTGGGAAGAATGTCTGTCTTGAGAATTTCGAAAGCAGCAGACATATTCCTGATTTCCCTTTCGCGGACATCAGGATCGGAGTACATGGAAAGAACCCTGAGAATCAGGTCCTTATCAGGAATGCTTGAATTCTCGACTTCGGTCTTGAAACCTTCCCAGTCTTCAGCTGTGGTAATTGTACTGAAGAAACCGTCTTCCTTGGCAACTTCTATCTTCTTGAATTCATTTTTCAGAACCTTATCGGCTGACACACCTCTTCTGCCCGAGAGTTTCTCGTTCTGATCAAACTTCCCGTCGGGAGAAGCATATGAACTGGTAACGGCACTCTTAATCTCCTTGTTGGGGTCGGCATCGGCGGCCACAATATAATCCTTCAGGGCAACGACATCATCTCTTTTCAACTCAGAACTGCGTACAACTGCCTGGTTGATGACGTAGTTTATGTCGGCTACTTTTGTTTCAGGAACGATCCTGGCATACTGGTCAGGCATGATTGAACCCTTTGCATCTTTCTCAACAAGAGTTGAAGTAGCGATAACACCGTCGGCCAGTTTTAAAGGATCAAAATCGAGGCTTTTATTCCCCATGCTTGCATTTGTTCTCAGAACCAGTTCCGACCTTTTCATTGCATCGGTGTAAGGGATGGCCGAAGTGTAGGTGAAATCACCTCCCGAATAGGAAATGACCTTGTTGTTGGCCATGACTTTCTCACCCTGAAGAACCTGAACTTTATCAAAAGCTGTTTCTCCGCCTGCATAGGTTAATACAGGAGTAAGGGCAAGAGTAGCTTTCTTGTTGAAATACTTCTCGGGAAATGTGCCTTTGACAGTGACATTCACAAGTCCGCCATGAGCTTCAAGTACTTTAGGGGTAACTTCGTAATTGATGTCTCCGGCTTCCTTTTTCATTTTATTCAGACCGGCGCAACCCGATAAAAAAGAGGCTGCGAGGATAAGGATAAAATAGCTTCTGATTTTTTTCATAGTCTAATTTTTATTTGTGTTAACCAACTCTAATTTATTCTACAGAATTTTAAAAGAGTATTTCTTGATAGTTTATCTGCAAAATTATAAAAAATAGTTACAATATCAGAAAAAACTCACAAAATGTTCATAATATGACCGTATTAAGGCCTTCGCCCCACTGGCTGCAAAATATGGTTTCAATTAATTTTCTGTAATGCTCCTCGTTTTCAACAAAGTCAATATTATTGACATCGATAATAAGATACCTTGCCCCGGGGTTCTGCCTGAAGAATGAGAAGTAACTCTCCTGTATCTTCTGAAGGTATTCTGCAGTAATATGTTTCTCATAATCACGCCCTCTCCTGCCTATGTTTTCAAGAAGCCTGCCAGGTGTCTGGTGCAGGTAAACGTAAATATCCGGTTTGGGCATCTGGCCATAAATGATATAGAATATCTGCCTGTACAGGTTATATTCATCGCCTTTAAGGGTTGTGGCTGCAAAGACAAGTGATTTCATAAAATAGTAATCCGCCACTGTAAAGGATTTGAACATGTCCCTTGTTCCGAATTCTTCATTTAGTTGTTTATAACGGCCGGCGAGGAAAGAAAGTTCAAGCTGGAAAGCATATTTATCCGGTTCTTTGTAAAACTTTGGAAGGAAAGGATTGTCGGCAAACTGTTCCAGTACAAGCCGTGCATTGTATTCATCGGCTATCCTGGAGGCAAGGGATGTTTTTCCCGCACCTATGTTTCCTTCGATAACCACATAACTATACCTGACTTCCATTGCTCATGAATGATAAATCAAATATAGGAAAGGAGATTTGAAAAATCAATAAACAATAATGGGTGTTGATTTTCAACACCCATCACTGCATTATCTTTTCAATTAAAACTTCTAATTTTTGCGGTTACCTTGCCAGTGCCTTTCCCCGCCTTCTTCTCTGGGCGGGCGAGGGAGCAGAACCTTTCGAGAAAGCTTCAGTTTCCCTGTTTTGGGATCGATATCGATCAGTTTTACTTCCACTTCGTCGCCTACTTTAAGCACTTCGTCGACTGTTCTAACCTTTTTCCAGTCGATTTCCGATATATGCAGAAGTCCGTCCTTGTTTGGCAGGATTTCAACGAAAGCTCCGAACTGAACGATAGTCTTGACCTTTCCCTTATAAACCTGACCGACTTCCGGAACGGCAACGATTCTTTTTATCCATTCGAGGGCCGCGGTTATGGCTTCCTTGTTTTCTCCAAACACGTTAACATCGCCACATCCATTTACCTCCTCAACCACGATAGTGGTTCCGGTTTCACGCTGGATTTCCTGGATCACTTTGCCACCGGGGCCGATAAGCGCGCCGATCATATCCTTTGGTATGGTAAGCATTTCTATCCTCGGAGCATGAGGTTTGAGTTCAGGCCGCGGACTTTCGATTGTATTCTTCATGATGTCGAGGATATGCATCCTTCCTTCACGAGCCTGATCGAGAGCTTTGGTCAGCACTTCAAATGAAAGTCCTTCCACCTTGATATCCATCTGTGTTGCAGTGATGCCGTCGCGGGTTCCCGTTACCTTGAAATCCATATCACCCAGGTGGTCTTCATCTCCAAGGATATCCGAAAGGATAGCATATTTTCCTGATTCCTGGTCGCTTATCAGTCCCATTGCTATGCCCGACACCGGTTTTCTTAGCTGTACCCCGGCATCCATAAGTGCAAGTGTGCCGGCGCAAACCGTTGCCATTGAAGAGGAGCCGTTAGACTCGAGTATATCGGAGACCACCCTTACCGTGTAAGGATTCTCCGTATCAGGCGGCATCATGTTTTTCAGCGCCCTGTGAGCCAGGTTGCCGTGCCCGATTTCCCTGCGGCTGACACCTCTTGCAGGTTTTGCCTCGCCGGTTGAGAAAGGCGGGAAATTATAGTGAAGTGTGAACTTTTCAGTTCCCTGATTAAGTACATCGTCAATTATCTTCTCATCAAGCTTGGTACCCAGGGTAACAGTTGTAAGCGACTGGGTTTCGCCCCTGGTAAAAAGGGAGGAACCGTGTGTCGCGGGCAGCGGGTCAATTTCGCAGACAATAGGCCTGATCTGGTCTGATTTTCTGCCGTCGAGGCGAATGCCTTCATCGAGGACCAGTCTCCGCGCAGCTTCCCTGACTACCTCGTTGTAGTATTTCCCTACCAGATTTACATTCACTTCATCCTCTTCGGAATACTGCGAAAGGAAGCCTTCAATAACTTCAGTGAAAGCCTCTTCCCTTTTGTGTTTATCAGCGATTGCTGACTTTGCTACCTGGTAGCATTTGTCATAGGTTTCGTCCCATACCTTCTTTTTCAGATCCTCGTCATTCTCTTCATGACAGTATTCACGTTTTGCTCCTTTACCGGCTTCCCCGGCAAATTCCATCTGAGCCCGGCACTGTACTTTTATAGCCTGATGAGCTACCCTGAGAGCTTCGATCATATCTGCTTCGGATACTTCCTTCATTTCTCCCTCCACCATCAGGATATTGTCGAATGTTGCTCCGACCATAAGATCCATATCAGCATCCTTCAGCTGGGTAGCCGTGGGATTCACGATAAAACTGCCGTTTATTCTGGCCACCCTTACTTCCGACATTGGTCCGTTGAAAGGGATATCGGAGATAGAGAGAGCAGCCGAGGCTGCCAGACCGGCAAGTGCATCCGGAATTATGTCGATATCTGCAGAAATAAGGTTTATGGTTACAAAAGTCTCAGCATGATAGTCATTCGGGAAAAGCGGCCTTAATGCCCTGTCAACAAGCCTCGAGATAAGTATCTCGTAATCGGAGGGCCTGGCTTCGCGCTTCAGGAAGCCCCCGGGAATACGTCCCGATGATGCGTATTTCTCCTTATATTCCACCGAGAGCGGTATGAAGTCCGTGTCTTCCCTGGCATCCTTTGCTGAAACGACAGTGGCAAGCAGCATCGTTTTTCCCATCTTCAGCAGAACCGCCCCATCAGCCTGTCTTGCCATTTTCCCGGTCTCAAGTGTTATTATACGTCCGTCACCGAGATCAATATTCTTCTCTTTAATATTAAACATACTTACTTTAGTGTTTTTGTGATTGCCGAAATTACAATTAATTCAGGATAATAAGAAAAAAGGCAATTCTGAATTGCCTTTTTTCATTATTTACGTAATTTCAACGCTTTGACTATTTCCCTGTACCGCTCTATATCCTTGACTTTCAGGTAATCAAGAAGCTTCCTCCTCCTTCCCACAAGCTTGATGAGAGCCCTCTGTGTACTGAAATCCTTTTTGTTCTTTTTCAGGTGTTCGGTAAGATGTGATATCCTGTATGAAAACAATGCAATCTGTCCCTCAGCCGTTCCTGTGTCAATTTCTGATGTTCCAAATGTTTTGAAAAACTCCTGCTTCTTCTCGGTAGTCAAATACATGTCTCTAATTACTATATTATTAATCCATAAATAAATTGAGTCCCCAATTTTGGAACGCAAAAATAAGGCTTTTTTATGTAAACTATCAAACAATTGACTACTTTTTTTGAGTTCAGCAAATTATTTCTAACAGTCCAACGCTATCAGAACGGATATATTGTCCTGTATATATTAATGACGTAAAGTTAGACTTAAAAGTTGCGTGCATCTATTATAATTATTAACAAATCGACAGAGTTTTAAGTACAATAATCGTGCCTGAGTGCAGAATATTAATTCTGTAGGGGGGTTGGTTCATCCCGTGATCCGGAGTTGTGGTCAGGGTTCGAGGCTGAGCTGGCTGCTGCTTTTCAGACTTTTTCCCGAACTGATCACGCCGCAACCGATTCTGCAATCAAGACATCGCCTTCTGCGGCAATAGTTTTCGGTCAACTGCAAAAGAGCCTGGGAATAATAAGCCGATTCCGGTATCAGTCCGGCAGATTCCCAGTCGCGGATCAGAGAATTTTTCTCCGAATCAATATTTTCCAAAAAATCAATTGCCCTGTCACAAAGCTTTCTGTCATTATGAGTAGTTCCGTAAACATAGATCATGGGTATCACGGCATTAATAAGCAGAATATCCGATGCCTGGTCTCCTGTATTCTTTCCCGATCTTTTGCTTTTTTTTCCGAAGACATAATGGTCGTCCCAGTACTCTGATGCTGAAACGGCGAAGAGTTTTTTCAGCTGAGCCGCATCACCGGCAGCCAGTGTCCGGGAAAACAATCCGCCGGCGGTTGACAGGAGAGCTGCCAGCTGAGACAGCCTTACCGTGGGGAAGTTTACAGGGCGGAGGCGGCAAAACTTCCACAGCCATCCGTGGATGGGACGAAGGGAGTATTTGGAGGAAAGCACCTTGTATTCCCTGATAAGGTCGAGATAATATTTATCCGACAGGGCATTTTTAAACAATCCTTCATCAAGCATACCGGCGCTTCCGAAAAGCAGGGCTTCGATCTGGAGCCGGTTATCGGCATGTTTCCTTATTATTTTGAAGGGCAGGGCAGTTGCCAGCATTTCAAAGGGTTCGGTATTTACCCTGAAACCGAAATAGCGGCTCAAAACCCTGTAAAAAGTCTCGTCCCAGTCGTTGCCGGTCGACTCCCAGATTTTCAGGACAGCTTCCGACTTCACCTCCAGCCTTTCGATGAGAAGTGAATGAAGCCAGCATCTGAGCAGGAATCTGTCAGTGTTTTCAATCTCATCGCGGCATGCAATAGCACAGGGATTGTTTACAAGATCAACGTACTTCAGGTAGAGCATCTTATCAAAATTCAACTCAGCGGTAAGAAGTTCCTCTCCCTTCGCATTGCATACCTCGGTATCCTTTTCAGCAACAACGTGGAGGATAACGTTATCAAAGGCATGATCAAGATTATGGCCATGCGTGTTGAATTGTGAAGCCCGTGTATGTATCTCAACATTCCCGGCCCATTCGGTCCCGGCAATCAGTATCCGTGCATTGAAAAAATCCGGACCGGAATCACGGTTGTATTCTCCGGGATTTAAAACAATTACAGGATTTCCATCCCCGTCGGCAAGCGAAACCGGATCATACAGGGAATATTTCCACAGATAATGCAGGAATTCTTCTTTCATAGCAGCAAAGGTTTATAAACAGCGAGAACATAAAGTTACAAAACTTGCTGCAATAACAGATACGGATCAGAAAAAAGATAGTGATTGCCTGTCTGAATTGCCGGTTCAGATCAGTTTGTGAGCAGCCAGGTGAGATTTCATTTCCTTCTGGATTTCCATAGCCTTTTCAGCTGCTGTTCTATCGAAATTTTCAGTGTTGTCAGCAAAAAGTATTGCCCTCGAGGAGTTCACAAGCAGTCCGCATTTGTCTGTCAGGCCGTATGTGGCTACATCTCCAAGGCTTCCGCCCTGAGCGCCTACTCCTGGAACCAGCAGAAAATGTTCCGGAACAATTTTCCTGATATCCTTTAGCATCGCGGCACGTGTGGCACCGACCACATACATCAGGTTGTCAATTGTTCCCCAATTGCCCGACAATCTGAGAACTTTTTCATAAAGCTTCAGTCCTTCCTCGTTGTGATACTGGAAATCGTCGGCGCCTCTGTTTGAGGTAAGTGCCAGCAGGATGACCCATTTCCCGGGGTATTCCAGAAACGGGGCCACCGAATCCTCGCCCATGTAGGGAGCAACCGTAACCGCATCAAAGTCCATGGTTTCAAAGAATGCCCTGGCATACATCTTCGATGTGTTCCCTATATCGCCGCGCTTTGCATCGGCTATGACGAAAATGCCGGGATATCTGGTTTTTATGTAATCGAGTGTCGACTCCAGAGTATGCCAGCCCTTAGGCCCCATTGACTCATAAAAGGCAGTGTTGGGCTTATAGGCCACTGCATACGAATGAGTTGAATCAATAATTCTTTTGTTGAATTCGAGAACGGGGTCTTTGGCCTTCAGGAGTGAGGAAGGAATTTTTTCAAGATCGCTATCAAGCCCGATACACAGGAAGGATCTTTTTACCGAGATTGCTCTGAACAGGCCATCGTGATCCATAATAATATAATAAGGTGTATTAAATACTATTCTCTTTCAGTCGTTCGGCGTTTTCCGCCACCTGCAGCTTATCGATAATCTCCTGGATATTTCCGTCGAGAATATAAGGCAGGTTGTAAAGGGTCAGGTTAATCCTGTGATCAGTTACCCTTCCCTGAGGATAATTATAGGTTCTGATCTTTGCTGATCTGTCGCCTGTAGAGACCATTGTTTTTCTCTTGCGCGACACTTCGTCAAGATATTTCTGATATTCAAGATTATACAGGCGTGTACGCAATTCCTTCAACGCCTTGTCGTAGTTTTTCAGCTGTGATTTCTCATCCTGGCATATCACTACGATCCCGGTCGGGATATGAGTAAGCCTGATAGCGGAATAAGTGGTATTGACCGACTGTCCACCCGGTCCCGATGAACAATAGGTGTCTTTTCTGATATCTTCATTCCTTATCTCAACATCTACTTCGTCGGCCTCGGGAAGTACCACCACGGAGGCAGCTGAAGTATGAACCCTGCCCTGAGTCTCGGTCTGCGGTACCCGCTGAACCCTGTGAACACCCGATTCATATTTGAGTATCCCGTAAACTCCATCTCCTGATACTCTGAGAACTATTTCCTTGTAACCTCCTGCCGTGCCTTCCGAATAGCTGTTTATTTCAGCCTTCCATCCTTTCTGCTCGAAGAACTTGCTGTACATCCTGAAAAGATCACCGGCAAATATGCTCGCTTCGTCACCTCCCGTGCCGGCCCGTATCTCCATTATAGCATCCTTGCCGTCTTCCGGATCGGCAGGTATAAGAAGAAGTTTTATCTCCTCCTCCATCTCAGGGATTGTTTCCGTGAGCTGTTCCACCTCTGCCTTTGCCATTTCCCTCATTTCTTCATCCTTCTCGGTTGCAAGCAGTTTTCTGGCGCTTTCAAGGTTTGAAAGTGCCAGTCTGTACTTCTCCAGAGCAGTTACAACCGGTTGAAGATCCTTGTATTCCCTGCTAAGCCTGACGTACCTGTCCATATCTGAGAGAACATCAGGCTTTGTCAGAAGCTCTCCAATCTCGATAAAGCGCTGTTTAACACCCTTAAGCTTCTCAAGAATCATATTTTCTTCCATAGAAGTAAGCTTTTTTCGGCTTGCAAAAATAATAAAAAACTGTTTTCGGTGTCAGTATTCGAAACGGCCGAATTCCGAAACTATTGTAAGTTTTTTGCCGGCTGAGGCTTCGCAATGTCCTATGATCCTTGCCTCAAGATTAAAACCGGAAGCGATATCAATAATCTTTTCCGCGGTACCGGGATCGGTATAAATTTCAAGTCTGTGACCCATGTTGAAGACCCTGTACATTTCCTGCCAGGGCGTTCCAGATTGTTCCCTGATTATCCTGAACAGCAGGGGCGTCTGAAACATGTTATCCTTGATCACATGCAGGCCGTCGATAAAATGCATTACCTTGGTCTGCCCTCCTCCGGAACAATGTATCATCCCATGTATTGAGTGTTTCAGTTCCCTTATGATTCTTACTGCCACCGGAGCATAGCTGCGTGTTGGTGAAAGGACAAGCCTGCCGGCATCCATACCCGTTTCAACCACCTTGTCAGTGAGTTTCAGGTTGCCGGAATAAACCAGTTCCCGAGGTATTGACGGGTCATAGCTTTCCGGATATTTTTCAGCAAGATATCCTGAAAAGACATCATGCCTGGCGGAAGTCAGTCCATTGCTTCCCATTCCGCCGTTGTATTCCGTTTCCCAGGTGGTCTGACCGAACGATGCCAGCCCGACAATAACATCTCCCGCTCTTATATTGCATGTAATTACATCTTCTCTTTTCATCCGCGCCACCACGGTTGAATCTACCACGATGGTCCTTACAAGATCGCCCAGATCGGCGGTTTCCCCGCCTGTCGACCAGATTCCCACACCAAGGCTCCTGAGTTCTTCAAGTACCTCTTCTGTTCCGTTTATTATTGCCGAAATGACCTCTCCCGGAATCAGCTTCTTGTTTCTTCCTATTGTTGAAGAAAGAAGGATATTATCACACGCTCCCACGCACAGCAGGTCGTCGGTATTCATCACGACGGCATCCCGGGCAATACCTTTCCACACTGACATATCCCCCGTCTCTTTCCAGTAGACATAAGCCAGCGACGATTTTGTACCGGCTCCGTCGGCATGCATGACATTGCAGTAAGACTCATCGCCTCCAAGAATGTCGGGAACGATTTTGCAAAACGCGTTTGGGTACAAACCCCTGTCGATATTCCTGATGGCAGAATGTACATCCTCCTTTTGTGAGGACACGCCTCTTCGGCCGTATTTTGATTCCATTGTCATTTTACCGCCGGAACATAATCAGTTCTGAGAACTCTGAACTCGGTTCTCCTGTTAATCTGGTGGGCGATTTCCTTTTGTTCCTCCGTTGCCAGTGTATTTATAAACTGTTCGGCAAGAGTTGTCCCGACCTTGAGGAAGGCATTCTGCTCAGCAATTGATTCATCCACAACCTTTGGTGTCGATTCCCCGTAACCTTTGGCCGACAGCCTGTCGGGAGCTATTCCCTTCTCGATAAGATACTGTACAACCGACTGTGCTCTTTTCTGTGAAAGATCGAGGTTGTATTCTTCGGTATCACGTGAATCGGTATGCGACATAAGCTCGATGGTAACATTTGAGTTGTCGTTGAGAGTTTCTACCAGTTTATCGAGCGAAACCATCGATTCGGGTCTGAGGTCCCATTTTCCGAAATCGTAAAAGATGTTGGGAAGCTCAATCGGTTTGTCAATAGCGGTCAGGGGTATGGTAACCATAAAGTCGCGGCTCTTTTCCTGGTTTTTGGTTGTTTCCCTCTCCTTCCCGTTAAGATATCCCTGTTTTGAAGCCAGGAAGATATAGTCGACATCAGGTCTTAGACTGAATTTAAAATCCCCTCCCTGTCCTGTTTCAGCCTGAAGATTTGATCCGTCGCTGGCTATTAGTCTTACCACGGAACCCTGTATTGGCTGCCCTGTCTTCTCATCCCTCACCAGACCGGTAACAGTAAATCTCAGGGGAGGCAGTTCGAAGGTATACAGGTCATCATTGCCCCTTCCCTTACGCGAGGAACTGAAAATCCCTTTTTCCGAATCATTTTCGAATGATATGCCGAAGTCGTCGGCAAAGCTGTTCAGAGGAGCTTTCATGTTCTGGACAATCCATGAGCCGTCGGGCTGGGAAACGGCTTTGAAGAGATCAAGTCCTCCCATCCCGATATGTCCGTCGGAAGCAAAATAAAGAGTCCCATTGCTCCTGATATATGGAAAAAGTTCGTTACCCGGCGTATTTATATTGGGTCCAAGGTTCCGGGGTGTCGACCAGGAATCCGATTCATCGTTTCTGGTTACATAGTAGATATCTTTCTGTCCGTATCCGCCCGGCATATCCGAAACAAAATAAAGGGTAAGCCCGTCAGATGAGATGGAAGGATGGGCTGCAACCAGCGAGTCAGGCAGAATCGCAATATCTTTCGGAGTGCTCCATTTGTCGCCCGAGCGCTCGGAGACCATTATCACGCAGCCTTTTTTCTCGCGTTTGCCGACTCCGCAACGGGTAAAGAATACCTGCCGGTAATCTGAAGTAAAAGTGGGAGTGCCTTCCTCCGATTCGCTGTTCAGTCCACTGACCGGAACCGGAGTGCTCCATTTGGATTTTTTATCTATCCTGCTTTCGAAGATGTCAGTAAAACTTTGGCCGGTGGCTCCGTGAGTCTTGTTCCCTGCCGCATCATCGCGGGAAGATGTAAAATAAATAACTCCGAAATCATCCCGGGCATAAGCGGGGCTGAAATCGGAAAACCTCGAATTAAGGTCTTTGAGCTCTTCAACACGATAGGCTTCAGGGTTTCTCTCCCATTCGAGAGCAAGTTCACATGCCCTGATTTGCTGATCGGCCCTTGCATCGGAAGGAGCAACCTGCTTGTATTTCCTGAACTCCTCGATTGCCTGCTGGTATTTGCCTGTTTTCTTTAGCGATTCTGCAAGCCAGTACTGGGCTTCGGGCTTTGATGTGGCTGAACGGACAGCAAGCCTGTACCATATCTCCGCGTTCCTGGGATCATTGCTGAGCCGGTATGATTCTGCAACCATATATCCCAGTTCAGTCCTGACTGATCTGTCAGCTTTCTTCGATTTCGAGTATGCATCCTTGAACTGATCAATGGCTTCGTAGTATTCGCCTGCATTGAAAGCCTCATAGGCTCTTTCCGCCTTCTTCCTCTGGGCCTGCGAATCCTGAAAGACAAAAACAGACAATAATAATATGGCCGGTATTAATCGCTTCATGATATCATCCTGATTTAAACTTCAAAAATAATCATTATTGACAATAAATAGTAACAGAGTCGCTGCAAGCCCTCTTAAATAAGAGCCCGTCCGGAAAAAGCAATACCGTGTACACCAGGTTATCTTGTGAACAACAGCTCCCTGTATTTCGGCAATGGCCAGATTTCGTTGTCAACAATAAGTTCAAGCTTATCGATATGGTACCTGATGCTTTCGAGATAAGGCTTGATATTCTTTTCGTATGCAAGAGCCTTTTGGGCCGAGTCTTCAATCACATTCGCCTTTTTGCGTTCCTCCACCATTTCGAAGACCTTCTTCCTGATGTTCAGTATGTGGTCGGAAATGATATGAACAGCTTCTCTTCCCGGAGCGGAAAGTTTCTGATATTCATCATCCGGGAATATTTCCTTCAGCCCCTTTACATTTTCAATAAGCGACGACATATATTTGATTCCTGTCGGTACAATGTGGTTTATTGCAAGGTCGGCAAGTACTCTCGATTCTATCTGAACCTTCTTTGTAAATTTCTCATACTCGACTTCCACACGGCTGTGAAGTTCTTTCTCGGTGAATACACCACTCCCTACCAGTACTTCCTTTGATTTGGGTGTCAGGTACCTGCTTATTGATTCCGGAATGCTTTCAATGCAGCAAAGCCCTCTTTTCTTAGCCTCCTTAGCCCATTCATCGGAATAGTTATCGCCCTCAAAACGAACCTTTTCCGACTCTATGATATCCTTTTTAAGTACCTGGAATATAGCTTCATCCTTTCCTCTGCCTTTTTTGATAAGGTTGTCCACCTCTTTCTTGAATTTCCTGAGCTGATAAGCTACTGCTGAATTCAGTGCAATCATGGCAGCACTGCAGTTTGCTGAAGAACCCACAGCCCTGAATTCGAATTTGTTACCGGTAAATGCAAATGGTGAAGTACGGTTCCTGTCGGTGTTATCGAGAAGTATCTCCGGAATTTTACCGATACCAAGCTTCAGCTCTGTTTTCTGTTCCGGGCTCATCTTGTTGTCGGAGACCTTTTTCGTAATGTCATTCAGCATGTTGCTCAGGTATGACCCCAGGAATACGGATATGATTGCCGGAGGAGCTTCATGTCCTCCAAGCCTCCATGAATTGGTTTCATTCATCACCGATGCCCTGATCAGTTCATTGTTTTCATACACAGCCTTCAGCACGGAAACAAGGAAGGTAATGAACTGCAGGTTGGTACGCGGGTTCTTGCCTGGCGACAGAAGGTTGACTCCCGTGTTGGTGGAAAGCGACCAGTTGTTATGTTTTCCCGAACCATTGACCCCGGCATAGGGTTTTTCGTGGAAAAGGACCCTGAATTTATGCTTCCTTGCCACCCTTTTCATAATATCCATCAGAAGCTGGTTATGATCAATGGCAAGGTTAACCTCCTCATATACCGGAGCGCATTCAAACTGGTTGGGAGCAACCTCGTTATGTCGGGTTTTCACGGGAATACCGAGTTTGTGGGCCTCGCATTCAAAGTCCTTTATAAAGCACATGACCCTCCTTGGTATAGATCCGAAATAATGGTCGGCAAGTTGCTGATCCTTTGATGCAGTATGCCCCATTAATGTCCTGTCGGCAAGCTCCAGATCGGGCCGTGCATGATAAAGGGCCTCATCAACAAGAAAATACTCCTGTTCAATTCCGAGGGTTGGGATTACCTTTGTGACATCCTTGTCGAAGAACTGGCATATATCAACTGCTGCCTTGTCGATTTCCGACAGGGATTTAAGCAATGGAGCCTTGTAATCGAGAGCCTCGCCGGTGTATGATACGAAGATCGTAGGTATACAAAGAGTATTTCCGACTATGAACATGGGGGAAGAAACGTCCCAGGCCGTATAACCCCTTGCCTCGAAAGTGTTTCGTATCCCTCCGCTTGGAAAGCTTGAAGCATCGGGTTCCGACTGTACAAGGACCTTGCCCGAAAAATTCTCAACGAGATGGCCGTTCTCCCCGAAGTCAATGAAAGCGTCATGTTTTTCGGCCGTACCGTCGGTAAGAGGATGAAACCAGTGGGTGTAATGTGTGACACCTCTTTCGAGCGCCCAGGCTTTCAGGCCTATTGCCACCTGGTCAGCTTCTTTCAGTGAAAGCGATTTCCCTTCGTTGATAGCACGCTTGATCACCATATACGCTTCCGTCGACAGGTAGTGTTCCATCTTGTGCAGATTGAAAACATCTATCCCAAAGTACTTTGAAATGTTTTTTGCCGGAGGTGTGATTTCGAGAGGCACTCTCCCAAAAGCTTCCTTTAATGCGCTAAATCTGAGTTCTGCCATTTTCGTATAGATTATTCGATGCAAAAATATGTTTTTATAGTTCCACCCCCCTGATTTATCAATATTTTTTATAAAATACTGCTCATTTATCACCACACCCCCTCAAACATAGGGGGTAAATCGGACTTTTACCTGTTTTTTATAGTTAGCTTCAAAACAGGCCTTCCAGCCGGCAATCAGATCCCATATAATTACTATGGTATGCAAATGGCAGCTGAACCTTTTTTAACTGGAAATTTGTTATATTTGTCGCCTGATTTTAAAAAAGACACTTTTTATCTAATTCTCTAAAGAAGATATCATTCATGTCAGCACTTCAATTTTTAAGGGAAAAGGCAGGAGTTCTTGTTGCCGTTGTTATTGGCCTCGCGTTATTCATCTTTGTAATAGGTGATTTTTTCGGCGGAGGTGCAGGTCAGAGCGCGAAAGCAAGGAAATATTATGAGATAGGAACGGTTGGAGGCGAATCACTTTCCTACCAGGAATTTGAAACTGAAGTGTCAAATCTTGTCGAGATCTACAAGCTTTCGGGCAACACCAGTCTAGATGAAGCCACATCTGAATCGATAAGGGAACAGACATGGCAGAATATGATAAGGGAAAGGATTCTGGACAACCAGTACAGGAAGCTTGGAATCGGAGTAAGCTCCGAAGAAGTTGATGAACTTGTTCTGGGTAACAATCCTCATCCTATTGTACTTCAGCTTTTCACCGACCAGCAAACAGGTGCTTTCAACAAGTCGGTTCTTGTCAATTTCCTTAAGAATACGGAATTTGATGAAACAACAAACAGATACTGGCTTTTCTTTGAAAACGAGATAGTAAACGACAGGCTCGGAACAAAGTACAACACCCTGATTTCAAAAGGTCTTTACGTGACATCGAAGCAGGCGGAGTTTGACAGGGAACTGTCAGCATCGACTGTTGATTTCAGTTACATCGTGAAGAACTACTCATCAATCGCCGATTCACTGGTTAAAATAACAGGCTCTGACATTGAATCATATTACAGCAAGAACAAGGAAAGCTTCAAGACAACAGCTCTCAGGGATATAGAATACATTACTTTCGATATTGTCCCTTCGGAGGAAGATATAAAGCAGACTGAAGACTGGATCAACAATGCTGCCGGCGAATTCATGGCTGCCGAGGATCCTGTTCAGTATATAAACCTGACCGCCGATACAAGGCATGTGGGGTTTTATGTTCCCATCGCTGAAGTTCCTGCTCAGCTTACCGATTTTGCAAAAAAAGAAGATAAAACTGCAGTTTTTGGCCCCTATAACGAAGACGGATCGCTGAAGATAGCCCGGCTTCTGGATGTAGCCGACAGGCCTGATTCCGTTCATGTCCGTCACATTCTCATCTCAGCTGGTCAGTACCGCAGTCTTACCGAAGCCAGGGAAACAGCTGACAGTCTTTTGAAACTGATAAAATCAGGTACACCATTCGCGACACTCGCTCTCACCAGTTCTGACGATCAGGGTTCCGCCCAACTTGGAGGCGACCTTGGATGGTTCCCTGAAGGAATGATGGTAGTTCCTTTCAACGACGCGTGCTTCACAGGTAGAAAAGGCGATATTGTTACTGCTGAAACCACCTTTGGCGTTCATATCATAGAAATCCTGGCACAGTCAAGGACCTCACGCAAGTATCATATAGGAATAGTTGACAGAAAGATCATTCCCGGATCAATGACTAACCAGAGGATTTACAGTGAGGCCAGCCAGTTTGCAGGTGCTAGTAGCACATACGAAAAATTCAACCAGACTATTACTGAAAAAGGACTGACCAAAAGGGTAGCCAATGATATCAGCCCCCAGCAGAAGACACTTCCGGGTCTGGAAAGTCCCAGAAGCCTTGTGATATCACTGTTTCAGACTGATAAAGGCAAAATAGTTCTTGACAACAATGAACAGGCTGTTTTTGAAATCGGCGACAAATATGTGGTAGCATATTGTACCAGGGTAACCGAAGATGGAATTGCTCCCATGAAGGATGTTGAAACCGATATCAGGTTCCAGGTGACAAAGGAGAAGAAGGCTGAGATAATTTCGTCAGAGTTTGAAAAGAACAGCGGCGACGGCAAGAGTCTTGAAGATATAGCTGCATCGATGGGCCTTTCGGTTCAGGATGCAACACAGGTCACATTCAGGTCGTATTCTGTTCAGGGTGCCGGAGTGGAACCGGCCCTGATAGCAGCTGCATCATCATCGCGGCAGGGAGAAGTATCCGGACCCGTGAAGGGCGAGAACGGGGTATATATGCTTAGCGTTAACAATCTTATGCAAACCAGTGAAGATGATCTCGACCTTCTCAGGGAAAGGCTGAATGCAACCTATCAGATGAGAGGCAGTTACGAAGCCTACGAAGCACTCAGGAAAGCTGCAAACATTGTTGACAAGAGATACAAGTTCTATTAGCAGCACAACTTACATTGTCTTGCGGTCTGGCTCCCTGCGGTCGCTGTCTTGCGGTCTTGCGGTCTTGCGGTCCATTCCAATGCAGCACATCGCCTATAATACATAATACATTATAAGTCGTGCAGGTCTTGCAGGTCGTGTAAGTTGTTTACGTAGTGCTGGTTATGTGGCTCGTGCTGGATGTGTGATTAGTGCCCTAACTGATAATTGCTAATTGCCAATTGCTAATTGTTTATACATCGCCTATCATACATAATACATAATACATTGTCTTGCGGTCCCTTTCTTTTGCGTATTTCGTCTTACATCGAGGCTACAGGTTTCATGCTCTTCCCGCGTACCGCTCGCCGCTCGCCGTTCTTCCGCCCTGTGCCCTGTGCTCTGTGCCCTGTGCCCTGCGCCCTGTGCCCTGCGCCTCATTCATACCTCAGCGCCTCCACCGGATTCATTGTTGCCGCCCGCCAGCTCTGCCAGCTCACGGTAAGTATGGAAATTATGATTGCCGATAAAGCTGCCAGGACAAAGATCCACCAGCTTATTTCTGTTTTGTAAGCAAATCGTTCCATCCACTTTAAAATCAACCAGTATGAAACCGGAACCGAAATAACGATCGCGAGCAGAACCCATTTGATATAAGCAGTATTCAGCATCACTAAAACCTCAGATTCCAAAGCTCCGTTAACTTTCCTTATTCCAATCTCCTTTTCCCTTTTGGATATGCTTATCAGCGAGATCCCGAATAATCCCATCACTGACAGCACCATTGCCAGAAGTGAAAATGCCTTTATAATATGGCTTTGGTTTCTTTCGCGCAGGTAGAATTTATCTATCTGTTCGGTTAAATAGCGTACTTCAAAAATCTCATCAGGAGAAATCCTGGAATAGAGATCCCTGAATTGCCTGATAATTTTTTCATCATTCACCCCGTCCGTTTTGATTGCAAGGAGTCCCATCCTGGCAGGATTCTGAGGCAGGATGACCATGGGCTGAATGGATGAATGCATTGAATGCGCGTGAAAATCCCTTAGCACCCCTCTCACCCTGAAGGCAAGCAGGTTATCTCCGGCTTTTACATTATGCAATTTGGCAGCCGATTCATTTATAAGCACTTCCGGCGTACCCTCCTTGTAGGGGCCGAAAGGAGATCCGTCAATTACCTCTATGCCCAGCAGTTCGGTCATTCCTTCACCCATTATCAGACCATCAAACCTGATTATTTCTCCCGATATATCTGCAAGATTTACCGGCAGGAAATGTTCAAACGGAGGAATGAATGATCCCCCCGCCACACTGATCACTCCGGGTATATTCCTTATCTCATCGCGCAGAGCAAGGAAATTGTTTCTCAGCTCGTCGGAACTCAGATCAGCCACAATTACATTTTCAGGATTTATGCCCGTGTAACCGCTCCTTGTATATTCTAGTTGTTTTGATACCGCGATAAGTCCGGTCACAAGCATCATATAGATTGTGAAATGAAGCAAAAGAAATGAGTAATTCCATCTTTTCGACCCGTTCTGTCCCGGAATCTTTCCCGAGATCAGTTTATAAGCAGATATCCGCGAATAGCTCATCCCGATAATCCAGCCCGACAGCAGTCCGGTCAGGAGAATTAGCATTACAAGCCACACCCACAACCGGGGAGTCAGAAAGATCTGACCGTACAGTGTTTTTCCAAGAGTGTTGTTTATAAATGGAATTCCGAATTCAATAACGAAGATTGCCGGGATAAGGCTAAGCAATACTATAATAAAAGATTCCAGGATCACCATTCTCCTGATTCTGGCCTGAGAAGCGCCATACACTTTCCTTGTACCCAGTTCCCTGGTTCGTTCTGACACTCCTGCCCGTGAAAGCAGAACAAAATTTGCAAGCGAGATCAGAAGAATCATCAGTGATATGATTTCATAGTATTTTAGTTCCTCTGCATTTCCTTTCCGCAGAAAAAAGCTTCCGGTTATTTCTTCCGAACCGAGGTAAATATCAGCAACAGGCTGTAATTTAAAGCGGAGTGTATCCTGCGCGGGATTGGCAATCAATTCCTTGTATTTTTCCATTTTTGCAGACAGTTCGGTTGGATCTGCATTTTCATCAAGTACCAGGAGAGAAAGGAATTCGGAATTCCTCCATCCCAGGGGTTGGATTTCCGATGACCCGTAATCCCCCAGGTCTCTCTGAAACTGTCCCAGCATCTTACGGCTAAGTTGAATATCGGCAATAAATTCCGGGTGAAGAGTTGAATTTGAAGGAAATTCCCTGTATACTCCGGAAATGGAAAGCTTTAAAAAGCCTTCCGGAAATCGCAGCTCAATCATTTCTCCGGATACGGAGAGGTTTCCGAAATACCTGATGGCGGAATTTTCCGAGATTGCCACCTCGCTCATCGAACCGGCCGGTGTGCCCGAGATAAAATCTATACCCATGATCCTGAAAACCGATGGATCGGCAAACCCGAAATTCTCTTCCCTCACGGTTTCGGTTCCCTGAACCTTGATCTGAACGGAACCGGACTGGTAATACCTGAAATAATCCTTTACTTCAGGAAATTCATTTTTCATCGATTCGGCCAGAGGATAGTGTACATGTGAATTCTTGCCGGAAATTATCCTATACACATTCCTGTGGTCTGGAATGAAGGTATCAAACGATTTTTCATGGATTACCAGAGCCATCAGAACAATAATGCACCCGAGTCCTATTCCAAGACCCAGAATGCTGATTAATGAAATAACCTTTTTTCGCCGGATGCTTCTAAAGGCCGCCGTCAACTCTTGCTTTACCATGACATTCTATTTTAAAAAATGTGCGCCAAAATAATGCCATTTTTATATGTCATTGAATTTTAAGCTATTACATTTTTTCAGCATTATGCAATATGTTAATTATTTTTACAACTTTTTGTAAAATATTTTTACAGTTTATTGACTTTGGAATTTGTTTCGAATAAATTTAGCCACGGAGGAGAAAGGGAAAAATAAGTGTCGGTAATCATTAAAAAGAAATTGCTATGATTATACTGATAATCTTATAACTTTGATAACCAATGTTTTATCCTTTATTTAATTAACTCCCTTTTCCCGGATTCACAATGCATTCATTTACCCCCTTTCCCGGATTCACACTGCTTTCACTTACCCCTTTTCCCGGATTCACAATGCTTTCATTTACCCCCTTTCCAGTTTCCCCCAAGGGGGAAAAGCTTCTTCCAATGGATGCTGCTGCTCAATTTGTTATATCAAGCATTAAAGTTCATAGTTCTTCCCAATATTAGCAGAATTCTCTTGCTCCTTCACCCCTGGGGGAAGGCTGGGAAGGGGGTATAACCGGCAGGGAACTACAGGTGATTAAATAATTACAAAAAAACTTCAGAACTCCTTTATTCATTTACACTATTTTCTGTTATCCCCCTGCTTTCATTTACCCCCTTTCCCGTTTCCCCCAAGGGGGAAAAGCTTCTTCCAATGGATGCTGTTGCTCAATTTGTTATATCAAGCATTAAAGTTCATAGTTCTTCCCAATATTAGCAAAATTCTCTTGCTCCTTCACCCCTGGGGGAAGTCCCGATAGCTTCTGTACCGTATCAATAGCGACACTCGGGGAAATGGAGCAAAAAATAATTGCCATAGCTATCGAAAGATACTACGGTAACCTTACAGCCGCGGCTGAGCAACCTGGAATCGACACTATCTTCTGCATGAGTTTTCATAATTGAACTTTTTTCCGGCAAATAGATGTTAAATTTGCAGCCACATTTCTGCAGATGAAGGAAAACGAACTGACAGGGTTGTTCAATGGTCATCCGGTGCTTTCCGCGTTAACCGAAGCCGTAAGGGCAAACACAGCCACGAGGCTGAACGCCGAAGGTTTGTCGGGATCGGCAAAGGCGATCGCGCTGGCCGGGGTATACCTCAAAACAGCCCTCACGCACCTGGTTATAGTGCCGGAGAAGGAAGATGCCGCGTACCTTTACAACGATCTCTGCGCCCTTACCGGCGACGAGTCTGTTTTCTTCTTCCCTTCCACTTACAAGCGTTCGATTCAGTACGAACAAACGGAACCTGCCAACATTGTTCTCCGGACAGAAGTTCTGAATTACCTTTCATCCGGGAAACGAAAATGCATAATAGTCAGCTATCCCGAATCGGTTATGGAAAAGGTAATAAGCCACCATAACCTTAAGAAAAACACCCTGACCATATCGAAGGGCGACAGGCTTTCGCTTGATTTCCTCGAAGATGTGCTTCGCGAATACAATTTCGAAAGAGTCGACTTCGTGTATGAACCGGGCCAATATGCCATCAGGGGAAGCATCGCGGATGTTTTCTCCTATTCGTCCGACCACCCCTTCAGGATTGATTTCTTCGGTGAGGAAGTCGAATCGTTAAGGACATTCAATCCCGACGATCAGCTATCGATAGAAAGCAGGAAACAGATCTCCGTCATTCCCAACATCCAGGATGTCTCAATTGAAGAGCTTAGCGATTCATTCACCGACTTCCTTCCTCCCTCATCTATTGTATGGATTGATGATGCATCCTTCATAAAGGAAAAGATGAACAGCATCTATTCACAGATCCTTTCAAGGGATGAAGCAGGCCGGACGAGCGGCAGGAAGGAACTGATAATAGACGGAACAAGCTTCCTTGATGAATGCGGCAGGTTCAGGACTGTGGAATTCGGCCGGGCCGGCTTGTTCGTGCCTGATGAGCGCTTCACTTTCCGGACCGAATCCCAGCCGGTATTCAACAAGAACTTCAGGCTTCTGGCCGACAGGCTCACTGCAAACAATAATGAAGCTTACACAACCTATATTGTTTCCGAAAGCCAGGCGCAGATCGACAGACTGAAAGACATCTTTGCAGAGATCAGTCCCGGACTCAGGTTTTCTCCCCTGATTCTGAACCTTCACGGCGGATTTACCGATCACGATCTGCGCCTGTCGGTTTACACCGATCACCAGATATTCGACAGATACCATAAATTCAGCATCCGGGGCTATTTCACAAGGAAGGAAAGTATTTCCATAAAAGAACTTACCGGTCTGAATCCCGGTGATTATGTTGTGCATATCGACCATGGGATAGGAAAGTTCGGCGGACTTGAAAAGATCGAGGTAAACGGGAGGATACAGGAAGCCATCAAGCTGGTTTACAAGGATAATGACATCCTGTATGTCGGAATTCACGCTCTTCACCGGATATCTAAGTACAAAGGGAAGGACGAATCGGAACCCAGGATTTACAAGCTTGGCTCCGGCGCATGGCAGAAGCTGAAACAGAACACTAAAAAAAGGGTAAAGGACATTGCAAAGGACCTCATCAAGCTTTACGCCGAGAGATTGTCGGTTCCCGGATATTCCTTTTCACCGGATTCATATCTCCAGCGCGAGCTTGAAGCTTCCTTCCAGTACGAGGACACCCCCGACCAGTTGAGCACTACCCTGGCTGTGAAACAAGATATGGAAGCGGAACACCCCATGGACAGACTTGTTTGCGGCGATGTCGGTTTCGGCAAGACCGAGGTGGCTGTAAGGGCTGCTTTCAAATCAGCTGCCGACAGCAAGCAGACTGCCATACTGGTACCCACAACGATACTGGCACTTCAGCACTACAAGACATTTTCGTCGAGGCTGAAAGAATTCCCCTGCAGGATCGATTATATAAGCAGGCACAGGAAAGCGGCCGATCAACGAAGGATACTCAAAGAACTTGAGGAAGGCAAAATCGACATTATCATAGGAACCCACAAGCTGGTTGGCAAAAATGTGAAATTCAAGGACCTGGGATTGCTGATCATCGACGAAGAACAAAGGTTCGGCGTGATGGTGAAGGAAAAGATAAAGAAGTTAAAATCGAATGTCGATACCCTCACACTCACTGCAACGCCCATACCAAGAACCCTGCAATTCTCACTTATGGGCGCCCGCGACCTTTCGATAATCAACACACCGCCGCCCAACAGGATCCCGATAATCACCGAGATCCACGGCTTCAACGAAGAAATAATCAAGGAAGGGATAGAGTATGAAGTTTCGCGCAACGGACAGGTTTTCTTCATCCACAACAGGGTGGAGAACATAATGGAAGTCCGGGAAAAGATAAAGCGTATCTGCCCGAATGTCAGAACGGCTGTAGTTCATGGGAAAATGGAGGGTGTTGACATTGAGAATGTGATGTTTGATTTTATCCAGGGCGATTATGACGTGCTTGTAGCGACCACTATAATTGAGTCGGGTCTCGACATACCGAATGCCAATACCATTTTTGTAAATGAGGCTCATCACTTCGGGCTGTCAGATCTTCACCAGTTGAGAGGCCGGGTAGTAAGGTCGAACAGGAAGGCTTTCTGCTATCTTCTTGCGCCTCCCTTCGATAATCTGACACACGAGGCCCGGCGGCGGCTGAAGGCAATAGAGGAGTTCTCGGAGCTGGGAAGCGGGTTCAACATCGCGATGCAGGATCTTGACATCAGGGGATCGGGCAACCTGCTCGGTGCTGAACAAAGCGGTTTCATCGCCGACCTGGGCTTCGAGACCTACCAGAGGATACTCAATGAAGCAATGGCCGAACTGAGGGAATCGGAGCCCATGGTTCAGGAGCAGGAGACCGTGACAACAGAAAAACCGAAGCCCTTTGTTACAGACTTCCAGATTGAGACCGATCTTGAAATAATGTTCCCCGACGAATATGTCTCGAATATCTCTGAAAGGATAAGGTTGTACAAGGAACTCAACGAGATTGACGATGAGAAAGGACTGAAACTTTATGAAAGCAGGCTGACCGACAGGTTCGGACCGCTTCCCCCGGCAGCGGCATCCCTGCTCGACATTGTAAGAATAAAGTGGATAGCCTCACGGCTTGGAATAGAAAAAATATTACTGAAAAACTGTCTTCTGACCGCTTTCTTTATTTCCGACCCGAATTCAAAGTTCTACCGCAGTTCACTGTTCGTATCGTTTATGAATTTTGTAAACAGGCACCAGAAAAGAATGTCTGTCAAACAAAAGGAATCAAAACTGAGTCTTACCATAACAGGTGTTGAAGGAGTCAGATCAGCCATCACGATTCTGCAGAGCATTGAAGATGATTATAAGGAACAGGCCGGGAAGAATGAAAAATCATGCTGAAATGCCCATTCTGCTATGTTATAACATTGTTATAACGTTACCGCGGGCCTATCTTGGAGAGCAAAAAGGGCAAACGCCGACTTACAACTGACCGAAATTAGATTTCTTCATTAATAATCCTTTAGTAAATTTGCATCTATGCAGATCAGGTTTGATCATATAGCAGTGCTGGCTGCCATCGCAATCATTTTCACTTCATGCGGAAAGAAATCCGTTGATTATGAAAAAATGGATATTTTGCGTCTTCCCTCGCAGGCAGCAAAAGATTTCACCTCAACCTATACCGATTCGGGAAAGATGCAGCTGGTATTCTCGGCTCCCGTAATGGAACGATATGAAAAATCCGAACCTCCCTACACGGAATTCAAGTTGGGAATAGATGTTCAGTTTCATGACGGTAAAACAAATCCGGTGGCATCGGTTACAGCCAAATATGCCAAATTGCATGATGATAAGAGCCTGTGGGAATTGCAGGACAGTGTAGTGGCTTTCAATGAAGCAGGGGAGAAACTCGAAACAGAACTTCTTTTCTGGGATCAGAAGAAAGAACAGATATATACCGACCGCTTTGTAAAGATTACCACGGAAGACCAAATAATACAGGGATATGGTCTTGAATCGGATCCCCGGCTTACCCGGAGGAAAATCAAAAATCTGAGCGCCACGATATATATAAATGAGGATAACTGAAAAGCGGGAGAATATCGCACGCGTAAGCCGGTCTCATTTGCAGGAACTCAGTCCTGTCGGTGGCCCGATGATTTAGGGAGGGGTTGGAATAATTGGCGGCCTAATGGGACCAGGCTGCTCAAATCACTTATGCCAGCCATAGTATACTGCAAAGCCAGATAGTACTCAGAATGCAATGTAAGGCCTGTTACGGCTAAAATTACTATTTTTGGACTATGAATGCCATTTTGACAATAATTATAGTCATGATCTTCACCTCTTTTTTTTCAGGAATGGAGATCGCTTTCGTGGCTTCAAACAAGTTGAGGATAGAACTCGACAAGAAACAAGGTCAGTTCGGATCGAAATTAATCAGTTTTTTCACGGAGAATCCCGGACAGTATTTTGCCACAATGCTTATAGGCAACAATATTGCACTGGTAATCTTCGGTCTTATTATCTCCCGTTTGCTGAGTCCTGTGCTGATGCCCCTGCTGCAATCCGATATTGCCGTAATTATTGTAAATACTGTAATAAGCACTGCCCTGATACTCCTGATGTCGGAATTTCTTCCAAAAACGGTGTTTATGATCTCTCCCAATTTCTTCCTGAATATCCTGAGTCTTCCTGCAATGTTTTTCTATGTCATATTTTATCCTGTCAGCAAACTGACACTTGCAGTTTCAAATCTGTTTCTGAGGTTGTTTTTCGGGATAAAGGGGAACAAGAAGGATCAGGAGAATCTTGTCTTCAGCAAGGTTGATTTCAGCAATTTCTTAAATGAGGACAGGCAGAGTACCGGGAGCGCTGAACCATTGAAGGAAAACATAAGGATTTTCCGTAATGCACTCGATTTCTCAAATGTGAAATTAAGGGAATGCATGGTTCCCAGAACCGAGATCGTTGCCATTGAAGCCGGGAGCAAGGTTCAGGATCTCAAGGAAAGGTTCATACAAACAGGTCATTCCAGGATACTGGTTTATCAGAATACCATCGACAATATTATCGGATATTTTGAACTGAAGGATATGTTCAAAGATCCTCCGGATATTATGTCATGTGTAAGGAAGCTGGCCATTGTTCCGGAGACCATGACAGCCAACAAGCTTTTAAAGCTTTTTTTTGATGAAAGGATGAATGTAGCCCTGGTGGTGGATGAGTTTGGCGGTACATCCGGTATGGTTACCATTGAGGATGTGCTTGAGGAAATAGTAGGAGACATAGAGGATGAGCACGATTATTATGAACTTACGGAGAAAGAGATCGCTCCCGGTGAATTTGTTTTCTCAGGGAGGCTTGAGATAGACTACCTTAATGAAACATACAACCTCAATCTTCCTGAAGAAGATGATTATGAGACGCTGGCAGGTCTGATCCTGTATCACAATGGAAGCATCCCGGTTGTAAATGAAACCATAAACATAGGCAAATTTGTCTTCAGGGTGATAAAGGTAACAGCGACCAGGATTGAGCTGGTAAATCTGAAGACAGAATCCGGATAGCAGTTTAAACGACAGGAACAGGAACTGTCATGTATTCGTCGATTATGACTGCAGCATTTCCAGTAATTGTCCTTTTTCTAAAAAAGAGAGACCGTCTCCTGGGAGGACGGTCTCTATCTTATAAGTATTTACTAAAATTAACTTTTAGTTTACACCTGTACGTGTATCATACCACATTTGCTTACCCCAGAAATTATCAACAACCAGATCGCTGAAAGGTTTACTGTTAGCTCCGTTAAGAGTACCTTCATTTGCCGGGTATGGATACCTGAAAGGCGGGGAGTTATGTCCCGGGAAAAATGATCCGGGAGCAACGTAGTGTGTAGTCGGGATTCCCGTTCTGCGGTACAATGTCCATGCTTCCATTCCCTGCTTGAACAAGGCGATCCACTGCTGCAGATAAATCTGATCCAAATCATCGGCAAAAGCGCCGCCATTGAGAAGATAATCGTCAATGGCATCCTGTTCTATTCCGTTTTCTTTCAGTGAAGCTGTAACGGCAGCTTCATAAGCAGCCTCTGTGGTAGTTCCTGTTGTCCATCCCAACTTGGAAGCTTCTGCAACACAGAACATAACTTCCGCGTATCTCATGATAGGTGAGAACCCCGCGGGATTTTTTCTGAAGCGTGGGCCTATTCTCGAAATGGTTGCCAGATTTGGCTGAGCTGTAGCGCCAACGGTAAATCCTCTGTATTGTCCGTCAGACTCCGCGGGAAGTGCATAAACCGGCAGGCGGGGGTCATCCAGTGCAAGCAGTTCATTTACCAGAACATCTGCCACGCTATGGTCATCCCTAGACTTTGAATCGGTATACCAGGGCTCTTCATAAGGTGATGTACCCTGCCATACGAACATTGCATTGTCATCGTTGCTTTCCATTATCGGATTATCTGCAGGATTACCGAGAATATCCTCAACCACGGGTCTTGCTGTTGCAGCCGCAACTTCCGATATACGCATCGCCATTCTAAGTCTGAGAGAATTAGCCAGTTTCTGCCATCTAAGAACTTTAATACCATATTGTTCCTCAGAAAGATCAAGTCCAAAGAGTACATCTCCTTCGCCAATCTGATCTGTGGCAGCAGGAGTTGCCAGAAGGTCATTTGCTTCATCAAGTACAGTAAGCAATGCAGGATAGATCTCCTCCTGTGTGTCGTAGGTAGGAAGAAGTATGCCTTCATCCAGTTTTAATGCATCGGAATAGGGGATATCCCTCCAACGGTCTGACATGGTCTGAACTATCATCGATTCAAGAACCTTTGCAACACCAAGGAGGTTATCAGCTTCGTCTGCAATGGCTTTCTTCTTTATTTCTTTTATATTATTCAGAAGAATGTAGCCATAATACCAGTTGTTTTCGACGACACCGGGTCTGAAATTATAGCGTGCTTCATCAATATACTGGATTTTTGTAAGGTGTCCGGCGTATGTTGAAGGCTCATTCATATCAGCCCATGCATCGTGGAAGGTGGCTGCATAATAACGCAAAACAAACGCCAGTACATTGGTAGCGGGGGCATCTTTTGCCCTGTCAGGATCGGTGTTGATTTCCTCAAATTTCTCTGTACAACTGCTGAATGCGAATACAGCGAGGAATATCAGGACTCCAATTTTTAAAATATATTTCTTCATATTTCTATGCCTTAAAATGATTTAGAATGTAAAACTAAGTTTGACTCCCATACTGCGCGATGGCGGGTAGCTTGTACTTTCAAGACCTACGCCGTCGTTGCCGCTTGTTACGGATGTTTCCGGGTCGAGACCTGAAATGTTCGACTTATGTCTCCACAAAATAGCGAGGTTAGAGCCGATCAGGGAAAGAGTTCCCGACTTGATAATATTACCGCCGAAAAGAGATTGCGGCAACCTGTAGGATATATAGGCTTCACGAAGTTTCACATATGAGCCGTCATAAACGCTCAGTTCACGATTGCTGTAATAAGATTCGAAGAAATCCTGAGCTACGGCAGCCAGATCATTTTCTGCAAACTCCGATTCCTGAATATCCGGAGCTGCAGTGACTACTTTAACTACTTTCTCATCCTTGAGGAAATCTTTACCTAAAACAATTCCGTCACGGCGAAATTCCTCCCATGCAGTGAATTCCAGCAGTCCTGAATAAGCTCCAAACATCTGTGAGACACTGAATATATCGCCACCCTTGCGAACGTCGATCATGAATCCCATGCTTAGTGCCTTGTAGCTGAAGTCATTCCTTATACCGGCCAGCCAGTCGGGATTTACATTTCCAAGTATCATGTTTGCTGCCGTTCTTGGCATTCCGGCATTGTTAACAATAATCGCGTTGTCTGATGTTCTGCGAACCATACCTCTTCCAACGATAACGCCCCAGGGTTCTTTCGGTCTTGCCTGAACGTAAGTACTCCACTGGCTGCCGATGTTGTATGAAGCCAGTGGCTGATTGGTTACCGGATCGGTATAGAGATCGATGATCATACTCTTGTCTTTTGACCAGTTAACCGTAATATCCCAGTTAAATCCGTCATTTCTGCTGAATGGGCTTGCACGGAACTGGACTTCAATACCTTTGTTATTGATCTCACCCGCGTTAATAAGCATGGTACTATAGCCTGTTGCTTTGGAAATGGCAACCGGTAGTATCTGGTCGGTAGTTGTTTTATCGTAAAGTGACACGTCGAAAGAAAGACGATTATTGAACAGACGGGTTTCAAGACCCAGTTCTGATGTAACTACCTGTTCAGGCCTCAGTCCAGTCGGCGGGAATTCAGTAGTCTGTGAATACTGCGTAACTCCAAAGATGGTGGAAGTTGATGCGCCAAAATACGGTTGAGTCCTGTAAGCGCTTGTGGCTGAACCAATCTTTGCAACACCTCCCCTTAATTTCAGGAAACTGAGAACAGGCGACTCAATGTTGAAAGTTTCGGTAGGTATCCAGGTTAAGAACACGGCAGGATAGAAGAAAGGATCTTCAATCGTGGAGCTCCAGTCCTGGCGCATGCTTCCATCCACGTAAATCATCCCCTTGTATCCAAGAGTTGCCGAACCATAAACACTATTGCTGCGAATCCATGAATGGTCCATTGCAGTAACGGGGCTTCCCTTCGCGTTGGCAATTGTGAACAGATCAGGAACGGTCAACTGCCCTGCTCCAATCCTGGAATACTCATATTTCAGGTCCCTGTAGTTGGCTCCTGCCAACAGATCAACATTAAAATCGCCGAATTTCTCGGAATATGTCGCGATAAAATCGGCATTCACTTCATAGTTTGTAATATCAAACAGGTCGAAATAACCGCCATCCCATGCTCCGGGACCTGCCAGAACCTCATTTGAACGGTAGCTGACTACCGGAAAGGTTTTTGAATTATAGTAGTCAATCCCCAGGCGTCCTTCAAATTTCAGGGACGAAATGGGGCTGAAAAATAAGGAAGTTTTACCAAAGAGCCTGTCCTTATCCATTGAATTGGTGTTCTTGTTAAGGCTCCAGTATGGATTATTGTGGTAATTACTGTTCCAGTTGTAAGGATAACCGTTTGCCATGGTTTCGGTCCAGTGGGCTTTAAGATCCTTCATGTCAACCTGCCTGCCAAACCATTGTCCCAAAGACTGCATGGGGTTACTTGCGTTATATTCTGTCATCGGGAGGTTATCGCTTTCGCTCCTGGTATAATTTGCGGATACATCGTAGTCCCACATTTTCCCAAGTTTAATCGAAGTGTTAAAATTGATTGAATAGCGTGTCAGATCGGTATTGGGAAGGACCCCCGACTGGGTGCGGTAACCAAGGGAAGCACGGGTTGTAGCTCTTTCAGAGTTTGCAATTATTGAAATGCTGTGGTTGCTTGTATAACCCAACTGGTAGAGGTCCTTAATATTATTCGGACTGGAGACCCATGGCGTAGCGATCAGATCCCCATTAGCGTCGCGGGGACCGTTATACTGAGCAAGTTTCAGCCCGCTGTCAAGTCTCGGACCCCAGCTCGCGTCCATACCGTCGTTTACTCCGTTGCCAAGGCCATCAAGATAATTAAAGCCAAAACCGGGATCAAAGTCACCCTGTGCAAATTCCTGATAAGTTCCGGTAAAGCCCTCTTCCTCCTGGGCCCATTTATACCAATACTCATCTCCAAGGTATCCTTGCCCGTATTTATTTTGCATTTTCTGCAGGCTGTAAACCTGATCGACGTTAAAGTTACCGTCGTAGGTGACTGTCAGTCCTGAACGGCTTCTGCTTCCTGACTTGGTTGTGATGAGAATCACACCATGTCCTGCACGCATACCATAAAGAGCAGCGGAACCACCCTTAAGAACGGATACGGATTCGATGTCATCAGGATTAATATCATACAGTCCGGATCCGAAGTCAATACTTCTCTGCCTTTGTGAACTGTTGGATATCGGGATACCGTCAACAACAATAAGAGGCTGGTTGTCGCCCAGTGAGCTGTTACCCCTGATCACAATACGGGATGATGCTCCGATCTGACCGCCTGCCTGACTGACCTGCAGGCCAGCGATTTTACCGCTCAGGGAGGAGATGATATTAGGTTGAGCCGCTTTTGTCAACTCATTACTTTTCACATCCTGAACAGCATAACCAAGAGCCTTTTTCTCACGGGAAATGCCGAGCGCTGTAACAATAACCTCATCCAATCCCACGAGATCGGATTCGAGTACCGCGTTTATCTCAGTGCGGTTTCCTATTTCAACTTCCTGGGTTTTCATACCTATATATGAAAACAGGAGGGTTGTGGCACTTGCCGGTACATTTATGGAGTAGCGTCCGTTTGCATCAGTAATGGCACCGATAGTAGTGCCCTTTACCTGTACCATAACACCAGGAATCGGGCCTTCTCCCTCCACTGCGGAGGTGATGGTCCCTGAAATTACTCTTGTCTGCGCGAACAAGGTCGTGACTCCTGCAAACACAAACAAGACAATCATCAGTAATAGTTTCTTCATAAGAGATTAATTTAGGTTTGAATATAACAAGCAAATATAATTGATTTCTGAAAAAATTTCACCGTATTGTTTTTTTATTAATTATTATTAACAATTTTTTTCGAGTTTTTGAAATATAAATTAATCAATAGCTATGAATACCGATAACCCTCAGGGAAATTGACAGATGAACAACTTTTTTGTATATTCCGAAATAATTGACACCCCTGGAAAAGGGAATTTTAGCTGACATTTCGGCATATTGACCCCTTTGGTAATCGTTGTGTTTATTCCTTTGCAGAAAAAAATATACGATGGCAAGAAGGATAATAGAAATGGAAATTAAGAAACAGATTGA
>JAAYQC010000137.1 GCA_012519515.1 Bacteroidales bacterium
CAATCAGAATGCAAAAGTACTATTCCTCAACTTCGAAGAGATATTTCCCCGAGCCTGTTTCAAGAACAACCCTGCCGTCGCGGACAGTATTTTTTGTTATGATTTTATTTCCGGTCAGAGGCAAGCCATTGAGAGTCACCTTATCGGCTGATTCTGCCGGAAGCATGATCGTTGCCGAGGAATTTGCAGGTATTTCGACAGTGAACAACAAGCGGCCGTCTTTTCTTTCCCAACCTGATACAATCTTTCCGTAATTGCTTTCAAATGTAGCCTTGGACATGTCCATTCTCTTTGTAACATGAGGTTTAATTATCAGGTTTTTGTATCCCGGATCCCGTGTTTCTATGCCGGCTGAGACCCTGTACATCCAGTCGCCTATTGCTCCATAGGCGTAATGATTGAATGAATTCATCCCTGCATCCTGGAAAGTACTGTCGGGTTTCTGTCCGTCCCAGCGTTCCCAGATTGTTGTTGCACCCATTTTTACCGGATAGAGCCATGACGGGTAAGTTTCCTGCAGGAGGAGGTCATAAGCCACATCGGAGTAACCGTTCGCTGTAAGTACATGGCACAGGAAGGAAGTTCCCAGGAAGCCGGTAGAGATATGATTGTTTCGTCCGCGAATATCGTCGACAAGGAATTTTGCAGCTGCCGGTCTCAGTTCATCCGGCAGGAGATTGAACATCAGAGCAAGAACATAGGATGTCTGGGAGTTGGTCCCGACCCTTCCTGCAGGAGTGACGTATTCTCTGTTAAACACTGATTTTATCTTCTCAAACAGTTCGGAATACTCTTTTTCATCAGCCGTATTTCCCAGAACCTTTGCTGTTTTTGACAACAGATCGGTAGAATATGCGAAAAAAGCTGTTGAAATAAAATCCCGCTCTGTGAATCCGTCAGCTTCACTATGCCTGTTTACCGGAGGATGATAGAACAGCCAGTCGCCGTATTTGCTGCCTCCTTTCCAGATGTATGAGTCACCGGCCTTCTTCCTTATATATTCAACCCATGCCTTCATGCTAGGGTATTGGTTTTCAAGGAACTCTATGTCGCCATACACCTGATACAAGGTCCAGGGAGTTATAGTTGCAACATCACCCCATCCTGCCGAAGGAACTGCCGTTACTGCATCCTGCCTGTTAAGCACATCCGGAATAACGTCAGGAACAGCACCGTCCTGCTTCTGGTCAAGGGAAAGGTCCTTGAGCCATTTGCTGAAGAAGGCTGCAACGTTGAAATTAAAAGCAGCTGTGCGGGTAAATGCCTGTGCATCACCTGTCCATCCGAGTCTTTCATCCCTTTGAGGGCAATCGGTCGGTACATCGACAAAATTGCCTCTCTGTCCCCACTGAATATTGTGCTGGAGCTGGTTAAGAAGCGAATTTGAGCTCTCATAGTAACCTGTCACAGGCATATCTGAATGGACCACGACTCCTGTGATATTATCAGCCGTCAGGGTTCCAGGGAAACCTTTGATTTCAAGGTATCGGAAACCCATGAATGTGAATCGCGGTTCATATATTTCATCACCTGTACCACCTGCCGTATAATCGATCTGACATTTGGCCGATCTCAGGTTAGCGGTATAGAACTCTCCGTATTTATCGAGAACCTCGGCATGGCGTATAGTTATATGCGTTCCTTTCGGTGCATTGACCTTAAGTCTGATCCATCCAACCATGTTCTGTCCCATATCCACGAGAAGGCTGCCCTTTGGTGACCTGAATATATTTATTGGTTTAATCTCCTTTATCTTACGGATTTCAGCGCCTTCAGATGCAATTATATTGTTATTGTAGTTTCCGATCCTTACAGGCAGCCATTTGGAATCATCATAATCAGGCAGGTTCCACCCGATAAGTTTTTTGGTCGCATCATATATTTCTCCGTTGTATAAGTCATTCATTCTTATAGCTCCGTCGTTATTGCTTTTCCACGACGAGTCGGTGACAATGAGCGACTCGGTTCCATCGGTATAGACAATTCTAAGCTGCATAAGAAGCCCGAGTCTCTTATCGTATATTGCCCAGTTATTTCCCCAGGCAAGAGTTCCGCGGTACCAGCCATCGCCCAAAACGGCTCCAACTGCATTTTTTCCCTTTTTCAGCTGAGATGTTACATCGTATACCTGGTATTGAATCCTTTTTCCATAAGTGGTCCAGCCGGGCATCAGAACCTGATCTCCCACTTTACTGCCGTTGAGATGAAGTTCGTAAAGGCCGTGAGCTGTCACGTATACAGTTGCTTTGGCTATATTCTTACTGATAGTGAATTCCTTTCTGAAATGAGGGGATGGGGAGTATCTGTTCGTATCCCGTTCCATCTCTATCCAGTTTGCCTTCCAGTTGTCCTGCGACAGCAGCCCCGTCTCCCAGAAAGCTGTTTCGCTCCATTTTGAGACTTTTCCCCTGCTGTCCCATACCCTTACCTGCCAGTAATACCTCTGACAGGGCTGGAGATCGGTTCCTGCATATCTGATAAATACAGATTCGGGAGATTGTACTTTACCTGACTGCCAGACAATCGAAGAAGATGAAAACTTTGGACTGGTAGCCACTCTGACCGAATAGGCCGACTGCATGACATCATATCCGGTAGCTGAAATTTTCCACGACAACCTGGGGTTCTTTATATCCGTCCCAACAGGATTTGTCCTGTGTTCGCAAGTCAAATCATAAACTGAAAGATCCTGCGAAAATGCCATAACCGGAATCAGCAGCATCAAAAAAATTAGTCTTAATAATTTCATATAGTTAGTGTATTTAGGGTTGATTATTCGAGTTTTGAAATTTATCCAATTTAATTGGAAATCTAAAGCGTAAATTCATTATTTTTATACTTTTTGTAAAATCAGCCCGAAAGCACTTAATTTTTTATGAACCCTGTTGCCGGAATTATGTTGATTGCACCTGGAAGCATCGGGGCCGCAAGTTTCATGATGTCTGTAACAGGAATTATTGTGCTGATATTATCGGCTTTTGTTGTTATATTAAGCTAGCTGAAAGTAATGAAAAGATTTGCATTCAAAATGAAACTGTTTCCCGGCTTTAAGGAGGAGTACAGGAAGCGTCATGGTGAAATCTGGCCCGAACTCGTGAAATTACTTAAGGACCAGGGTATTGGCAATTATTCTATCTTTTATGATGAGGAAACGAACATACTCTTTGCCTATCAGGAACAATCGGGAGAAAGTTCGTCCCAGGATCTCGGCGCCCTTGAAGTTGTAAAGAAATGGTGGAAATACATGGCCGACATCATGGAGACGAATCCCGACAACTCACCGGTCAGCATTCCTCTTGAGCAGGTGTTTTTCATGGAATAAATCAGAGAAAAATCAGTTTATTATATAATGCATAAAAGATAATGGACTTACAACTGCATGAAACAGAATATCGCGATTGATAAAGATTATATAGAAGAAATTGTAAAATACGAAACCGGGGTACTCAGTAAAAGATAGATTTTTCGGAAGAACCGCTTTGATAAAAACCAGGAGAGAGCAAAAATGAAGGAGAAAGTAATTGCGATTTTTGACGTGGGAAAAACCAACAAGAAGCTGCTTCTGTTTGATTACAGGCTCAATCTCGTGATGGAGCAGGAGACAAGAGTTGCAGAAATAGTCGACGATGACGGTTTTGAATGCGACGACATTGAAAAAGTGGAAAAGTGGATCCGGGAATCGATCCTGAAACTGGTACATTCAGAAAAATACGAACTGACAGCCATTAATTTTGCTACCTATGGAGCTACCATTGTCTATCTCGATGCTCAAGGCAAAAGGATAGGTCCGGTATACAATTACCTCAGGCCGATTGATGAAAAGATACCGGAGCGCTTGTACAGGAGATACGGCGGACAGGATGAATTCTGCAGAAGGACCGCATCTCCCGCTCTTGGAATGCTCAATTCAGGGATACAGATACTCTGGCTGAAAACTGAAAAACCGGAGGTCTATGACAAAGTCCGCTATATTCTGCATCTCCCTCAGTACCTTTCATACCTGGTCACAGGAAAGATATGCTCGGAACACACATCTATCGGATGCCACACGGGACTATGGGATTTCGACAATATGAAATACCACCCATGGTTAAGCGATTATGGGTTGGATCTTCCTGAGCCGGTTCCTGTTACTACCTATACCGAAACTGAAATTGAAGGGAAGAAGATCAATGTAGGTATAGGCATTCATGACAGCTCTTCCTCGCTGGCTCCTTATTTTTCAGACGATGGGGGTCAATTCCTTCTCATATCCACAGGTACCTGGTGTATCAACATGAATCCTTTCAACAACGAAAAGCTGACCGTTGAGCAACTTGACAACGACTGCCTGTGCTACATGAGCATCACACGGCAGCCCGTCAAGTCATCCAGACTATTTCTTGGTAATATGCATGATAACGGTGTCAGGATGCTGAACGAACACTTCAGGACTACCGAGGATTTTTATAAAAGCGCCGAATATGATCCCGATCTGATCAGGATGCTCAAAAACCGGTATCATGGCGATAGAAGGGCCTTCTTCCAGAGCGGACCGGGTTCCAGGGAGTTCAAGGAGACAATCGACCTGTTCGATTTCAAGTCGTTTGACGAGGGCTATCTTCAGCTGATGAGCGAACTTGCAGATCTTGTCCAGGAAGCAATTAAACTAATCCTGCCTGAAAAGGATGATATAAGCAATTTCTATATCACCGGCGGTTTTGCAAAGAACAAAATATTTCTGAAGCTCCTGGCAAAAGCCTTTTCATCGAAGAAAGTTTACACCTCCACGATCAGCAATTCCACCGCTCTGGGTGCTGCTCTTGTGATATACAAATCGCTCAGTGAAAAGGTACCCGAACCGAACCTCGGTCTAACTGAATATAAAGTCTAGATTTATGACCAAGATAAGGAAACTGACCGTAATATTTATACTGTCAGGTATGGGACATACGGCACATACCCAGGAAAAGGATTTCGGAATATGGTACTCACTGGCAGTGGAGAAAAAAGTGGCAAAAAATCTTGATTTTGAATCAGATATCAATCTCAGGACATATCATGATGCCGGAGAAATAGAGGAAGGATTTATTGATGTTGGCCTAAAATATAAAATCAACAAGACCTTTTCTTCTGCATTTACCTACAGGTTCACTGAAAGGATGGAGAAAGATGACAACTTTCATCCTCGTCATAAATGGGTTGTCGACTTCAGGGCAAAAAAAGCGCTCGGCGACCTTGATGTATCAGGAAGGCTGAGATTCCAGCAACGTTTCAAGACCTATTTCAGGGATGAAAATGACAGGGAGCCAAAGGAGCATCTCCGTTTCAGGATCAAGGCAGTATACGATATACCAAAATGTCCGCTAAACCCATATGCAAGTTCCGAACTTTTTTTTCCCGTTTTCGATCATGTAAAAAAGACAATTGATCAGCAGAGATATACAGCAGGATTTGAATACAATGTTTCAAAGAAGCAGTCACTGGAAATTGAATACATCTTCCAGAGAGATCTCCACCCGAAACCGACTGACATGAATATCATATCACTCAATTACAACATAAAACTATAGTTTTAGAAAGAAGCCGGAAGTTTTTCCGGACTATCAGGATTTAGCATTCAAAGCTATTCTTTCCTTATCCTGCTTATCAGTGAATCGGTTCTTATGGATCTCACGGAGATCAGGAGTGCTGCTATTCCGGTAGCAAGAATCAGCAATATCATCACGGCTATTGTTTCCCACGGGAAACCGGCATCACTAAGCAGCGAGGGCCGTGTGGCAAAAAGAGCTGAAACGATCCCGGTAACAACACCCGCGATAAGAATTACCAAATGTTCATCAAAGATCATTTTCCTTATCCGTTTCAAGGAAAATCCTTCTGCCAGCATCAGGTAGAAATCACTTCTGCGGCTGTTGAAATTCCTGATCAGGATAAGCCCCATTCCGGTAACTCCGAAAATCATTCCTATTCCTCCCAGAATAGTAAATACCGAAAGGTATGTATTGGTAACCACGAAAAACGAGGCAAGCCTGTCGGCAGCCGGCTCAAAATGAACTCCGTATTCTGCCAGCCGATCGCCAAGGATGCTTATATAGTCATCTCTCATTTCATGATTTCCGTCGGCGAGAAAAATCTGACTTCCTGCTATCGATGGGAAATATCTGTTGAAATTATCAATACCTATCAGGACATATCCCTGAAACACTGAAGACTTAAGTCCGGCTGCCAGAACAACATTCAGAACCTGACCGCTTTCAGTCCTGATCTTAAGTGTGTCACCAGCCTTAAGCATAAGGCCATACTGCATCACGGTCTGGTCGGCAATCCCGTAAATTGTTTCATCAACCGGAAGCTGATTAAGGCATTCCCATGGATTGTCTCCCTTAAAGCCCTTCATAGTGACGGCGAAGGAGAAAGAATTTCGTTTTATGAATTCAACCGGATCGATTCCCAGCAGGGGAGGAGAAGCAATGTGATTCAGATTCAGGCAGCTAGCATCATTTCCTGCTGTTTTTCGCGCCTGAAGGATTGAAAGTTCAGCCAGTTCAGCATCATCGAGACCGAATTCCCTTCGTCCGGTTTCACTGGTCAGGGTGCCCTTCACCGGAACCGATGCTTCGCCCCAGAGAAGATAGCCACCAGTGCCACCCGATGGCTTCAGCATGTTGTCGCTGATACTCATCTTGTTTGCCCCTGTGATTATAACTGCAAAAAGTCCTGCAGCAAGAAAGAGGACAGGTGCAATAGCCTGGGAAGGATGGAATGAATAATAAGCATCGGATATATGGGAACTTGTACGCGGAACTTTTTTACCATGCTTTTCCGGTCTCAGACAATACTGACGGATCAGGAGAATGCAGGCGGCAAAAACCAGTATTCCGGAAATATATGAGAGTAGCGTTGCATGTTCGTCAAGAATGAAAGACAATGTCACAGTCAGAACTGCGATCGCTGCAGTTACGATCAGGATCATCAGGTTAAGCTTTGCCGAGGCTCTTTCCACCTTTCCCGTTTCTGCTTCACTGAGCTTTTTCAGGTAACGTGATGAATTGATTTTCAGAATAATAATAACCAATGCCATGGTAGCAAAAAATCCTGTCAGGAAAGAAAGGAGGTCAAATTTAGCAGCCAGAGTATTTGTCTGAACCGCTCCCTGCCAGACTGAATTCAGGGCTTTTATTATTATCCAGTTGAAGAATCCACCCGCGAAGGCACCTGTCAGTGCACCTGCCAATGCAATGAGACCGGTTTCGAGAAACAACTGCATTTCTATCCTGCGCCTGGTAAATCCAAGGGAGTAGAAGGTCATCACTTCAGCCTTTTTTGATTCATAGTGTGTTGATATCACCAGAATCAGAAGAATGAGGGCCGAAACGATAATGAAGAAACCCAGTCCGAGGAAAAGAGTGCTGAAATCAACGCTTTTGTCAGCTGCCGCCACTGATTCCTTCCTGAGATCGGATATGAAAAAGCCTGCCTTTTCAGGATCGAGAGATCCGGTGAGCTTTTCCCTTATATCATTTTCAGAGAGCTCTTCGCCAAAACGGATTGATGTTGCCGGACCAAAGTTGCCCGCCCATAGCCCGCGGCCTTTTTCGTAACCTATAAAGGCTTTTGGTGTGCCGCCAAAGCGATTCCAGTATTCCTCATCCTTGTCTCTTATCAATCGCATATCGATATCCACGCCTGCATCCCATTCCGTGCATGATACACTGCCTGCTATTCCGGGGAATTCAGGCATAAGCAGGGAGTCGGACCATATACCATTCATTGCAACCACTTTTCCCACAATGAAATCCTGTTTCTCCTCGGTAAGACGATTCATCGGGTCGGGTGAATACCAGGAAATGTTGAGAGTATCGCCTTCTTCAGCCGAAAGATCCTGAGCAAGCCATTCATTTATCACGATGGTGTCGCCTTCCGGCATTCCTTCATACAGCGAAGGATCGAGGGCAGAAATAAAGGAATACGGTGTTGACCCGGCTTTGCTGCTGATGTTGTTGGCAAGGTAAGTGATGGCAGGAAATGCAGATTTAATTTTTTCCCGTACCTGATCCACCTGTAACTGGTCGATGAAAATCCTTCCGGTCACCAGTTCAAAGCCTCCTGTTGCCGGTACAGGCCTAAGCCTCAGGCCGGCATCTTCCGGTTTTATAATCCTGCTCAATGCGCTATGCACCACTTCAGGAGTCAATCCGGCTGCAGAACTGAAAATAAGTCGGTTAATATCAGGGGGTTCGCCTTCAGCATTGATAATATCCGAACGATTTATGAAAATGTTCATGGGGATCAGCTGGCTGATGCCAAGTGAAAAATTGCCTGCTTCACCCGGTAACAGGATTTTTCCAATCTTCAGAACGACAGATGGATTGGATACCTTGCCGGGAGAAAAAGGGGCATCTGTCGGTATGTCGGTGATTGAATTGAACCTGATAATAAGCTCATCACCTTCGCTAACTTCAAGCCATTCGGCAAGCCGTTTGTTTACCGCGACTTCACCCTGCGAAAGGTTGATGCCTTCAATATTGTGAAAAGGAAAAAAATCTTGGTCTATAGCAAATATCCTTACCCGCGGGGCTATTTTCTGTGTCGCGAAACTCTGGCAATACCCATCCAGCTCAAGCAAGCCTGTTGATGTGGCTCCCGTTTCTGCCGACATTCTCTCCACAAGCGACTGATTGAAATACCTAATCCCTGAACTAAGCACAATCCCTGCATTGCCCAGTTTTTCGAATGAAGTCTGCTTAAGGCTTTCACGTACCGATTTTCCGGTCATGAGAGAACCGGTCACCACGCCGGTCAACAGGATAATAATTATGAGCTGATAAAGGTAGCCCCTTATGTTATGCGTGACGGATCTCGCTATTATCCGGAGCAGGCTAAGCTTCATAGCTCAATTATCTGTTATTGCTTGCAGTTCAAGTTTTCCTTCGGAGAGAGCGTACCTGACCTTCATCCTGTCGGCGAGATCCTGTGAGTGTGTGGCAAGAATAAGTGTAATACCGTACTCTCTGTTCATGCCTGTCAGCAGGTCGCCCAGGATTTCCGCGTTTCTTCTGTCGAGCGATCCGGTCGGCTCATCAGCAAGAAGAATGGATGGCTGGTTGACAAGTGCTCTAACAAGTGTCGCTCTTTGGGCTTCGCCTCCGGATATCTGGTAAGGGTATTTCGATGCTATACCGGATATACCCGTCTTCTCCATCATTCTCCGGGCCTCATCTGTCTTCCTGCTGTAATCTGCATCTGAAGTTTCGGAGGCAAGAAGCGGAAGAAGAATATTCTCAAAAACTGTAAGATAGGGGAGAAGCAGGTGATCCTGAAAGACAAAGCCTATATTAAGACTTCTGTACCTGGCTGCCTGATTCTGATCGTAGCTCAGCAGCTGTTTATCCCTGAACAATACTTCTCCAGCATCGGGTCGGTCAAGTAACCCGATGATATTAAGCAAAGTGGTTTTTCCCGAACCGGAAGGGCCGGTTATGGAAACTGTATCTCCTTCTTTTACTGAAAGGTGAAGGTCATTCAGAACGATACCTCGCTGCAGGAACGATTTTGAAATATTATTAAGTCTAAGCATCATTGCATGACATTATTATAAACTTCCGCGAGTCCGGCCGACATTTTATCAAGCGAGAACTCCTTCCTTACCATCTCGTTTCCCTTCTTTCCAAGACTTGCAATCAGTTCTTTATCTTTCAGAAGCATGGTAAGGTTATCAGCGAGGGCATCCACGGTATCAGGGGAATATACAATCCCTCCGCCGGTTTTCCCGACAATCTCGGGAAAGGCTCCGGTAGCAGGCTGAACCACGGGTATCCCGGAAGCATTGGCCTCAAGGAGGTAGAGACCGTAGCCATCGTATTTCCTGACAGGCACGCTTATCACATCAACGTCATTGAAGAATTCAAGCTTTTTATCTCCTTCAAATTCAGGGTAAATTTTAATTGACTTTTCAAGTTTATGCTCCCGTATCTTTCTTATCTGCTCAGATATGAAATCCTTGTCTATTCCGGTATAGCCTCCGCATATTTTCAGCAACAATCCCGGGATCTCATCACGCTGTTTCATCAAAATAAAGGCATCAACCAGTTTGTCAATCCCGTTATACCTGTTTATACGGCTGAAGAATCCTATTGAAGCGGGTTCCCTGTCAGGTCTCGAAATATCATCTTTTTCCGGATCAAAACCCAGCGGAACAACTTTGACGTTTTCGCCACTATGCCCGGTTTTGCTTTTGAACAGTTCGCGATAATAATTGCTGGGAGTAACAAAAATATCTACATGGCCCGCTTCCTTTGCAATCATCTTCCACGCGCGCGAGCGGAAAGGCTCATCCATATCATCGATCCAGTCGTCCTCGTTCAGCAGGGAACATACCACCTTTACATCCATCCTTTGTTTAAGCTGCCTGGCTATTCCAAGAATTAGCGCGTTGGACAGATGTATAATATCGGGCTTTCCATCTTTCATCAGATATCTGACCAGCCTGTCAACTTCCTGTTTACGAAAGGCATTGTCGCCTTCTATCATGCTTATTGTCAGCTCCTCGTAGCCTTCGGTGCTGGTTGTGCCTGCCTGTTTCGCGGCAAACCTTAGAAAGAGTTTGCAATCGAGTAATTTATCGAAAAATGCCGGCATATTTCTCAGAAAAGGCACCTTTTCCCTGAGGAACATCGAAATTGCCCCGAAGAACACATTTTTGTCGAAACCGCTTTCACTGCCGGTTGTCTTGTCTGGCGGCAGGTAAAGAGGTATCGCGCTTGCCTTTATTCCCGGCACTTTTCTAATCGCACGAACATAAAGCATATCTCGGTAGCAGTTCCCGCAATAAAAGGACCCTCCTGATCCGGTTATCAAATAAACAATTTTCATATATAATATAAAAGGTATATCTATAAAGTTAGTTAAAAATCTGGATATACAGTAAAAATTTCACATATAATTGTAGCAGATGAATAAAATCCGGTCAGATCATTCTATTTTGTATTAAATGCAAGTAAACGGCCATCTTCAGTCAGGATATAGAATCTATCCCCCGTCACGGCCGGTGTACTGCTTACAGGTGCTCCGGCATTGAAACTCCAGATCTTTTTACCGTCATGTACTCCAAGCATATAAACATTGCCGTCGGCGCTTCCGAACAAAACCTTCGAAGGTGTTATAACTGCCGACCCTGTTATTCTTCCGTTTGTCCGGAATTTCCAGTTAAGCTTTCCGGTAATAATATCATAGCTGTAAAGGTACTTGTCTTCGTTACCTATGATTACCGAATTTCTTCCAATTGCAGGTATTGCAACCACTGATCCCGATGTTTCGCCTGCCGGTACTTTCCAGGCCAGTTTGCCGGTGAGCAGGTCGACACAGAAAAAATTGCCGTCATAATCGCCGAAGCAGGCTTTTCCACCTGAAAGGGCAGGGGATGAGGCAATATAGCTGCCTATTTCTATCGTATCCTTTTCTCTTCCGGTATAGGCATCAACCACCCGGATGAATCCGTCGCAGCCGCCGAAAACAATATTGTTGTTCGATACTGCAGGAGTTCCATTGACATAGTTAAGCGTTTCAAGCTTCCACTGTAACAAACCATTGGAAGGATCAACGGAATGAAGATAATAGTCATAACTGCCGATTACAATGCCTGACCTTTTTGAAGTTGACCATGCATTGGCCGATCCTGCTATCTGTCCATCAGTCTTGTATCTCCAGGCAAGTTTGCCGCTTGTCTTATACACGGCATGAAGTGTTCCGTCGCTCAATCCTATTATCACCTTGTCGCCGTACACCATCGGAGGAGCTTCAGCAGCCGAGCCTCCTTCATATCTCCATTTTATCTTGCCGTCGGTTCCGACAGCAATCAGCGTTCCCTTATCATTTCCGAAGAAGATCATTCCGCCGCTGACCACCGGTGAAGAACTTGTTCTTCCGGTGGCTGCCAGATTCCATACAAGCGAAGGTTTTGTGGAGACTTCAATGTTTGTACTTCCTGTCAGATCAGCTTTGCCTCTGAATATGGGCCACTCCTGAGCTGATGTTTGGGCGAGGCAGCTCAGCGGACCTGAAAGCAGCAAAACCGATATCAGGAAAAACTTTTTCATGTCCCATTGTTTTCGTTAAAAAATGCCAGTGCACCAGTAGGACATACTTCGACGCATTTTTTTGCAACTAAAGCCGGTATGTCATCAAATTCAACAGTAAGCGGTTCCGAAATCATTGATACAAAACCCCTGTTAATGAAGCAGAGAGCCGGTTCGTCAGTAGAATCTGCCACTGCCCTTACACAAAGTCCGCATTTAATACATTTGGCATTCTCAAAAACCAGGCCGGTTTTATGATTTATCTTTTTTGTCACCGGGGTATTGATGAATTTCCCCCTGGGGTCCTTAATCGAGAACATCTCTGCCAGTTCTCTCAGCCTGCAGCCGGATGAAGCACGGCAGTCACAATGCATACAGCTTGCTGCTTCCTCAGCGGCTTCTTTAAAACCGGCAATTTCCTCATGGCGTACTACTTTGTCAGGGCATTCTTTCAGCCATTCGAGTTGTTCTGTTGCATCAAGAGCACCTATTCTGGATGCAAATCTCTTTCGGACATCATTTTCTGAATATAGGGGAGACACTTCATACTTAGGAGTTTCCGGCAGGTTCCTGCTCAAAAAGATCCTGATATTCCTGATTGAAACAGGAGTGTCAATTCTTTTTCTCCTGCAGGCATTCACGCAGAAAGCCTTGCAATTGATGCAATTCAACTCGCCACCCTTCATTTCGGACCTGATAAGTTCGGCGGCTTCATCATATTCACCGGCAATAAGCAGTCTGTTCATAAGCGGTATGTTGTATCCCATCGGGCAAACCACCCGGCACTGCGCTTCACATTCTGCCCTGTGTTCCGACAGCAGGAGAGTGACTGCCTTTTTTCTTAGGGCAATAACCTCTTCACCTGATGCATCGATATCCATTCCTTCCTGAACAAGGGCTGTGCAGGAGGGAATGAAATTGTTTCGTTTTTTGTCCCTGACCATACAGACCATGCATGATGAGTAAGGTTCAATTCCATCACTATGACAAAGGGTAGGAATTTCAATTCCGGCAATCCTCGCCGCATCAAGAATTGTCTGACCTTCCCTGACTTCTATCTCTGTATCGTCAATTTTGATTTTCATCTTTTTCATAAACAAGTTCAATGGCATTTTCCGGGCACACCACCCTGCAGTTGTCGCATTTGGTACACAGCGAATAATCTATCACATGTTTCTCATAAGGTGTGAAAGGAATTGCATCAACCGGACAATCCTGTGCACATTTTGTACATCCGGTGCATTTATCACTTATAGAATATTTTACAAGGTCCCTGCATCTCTTTGAAGGACAGATTCCCCTTGTGTGGGCTTCATACTCTTCCCTGAAATACCGTAATCCGGTAATTACTGGATTGGGAGCAGTTTTTCCGAGGCCACACAGGCTTCCTTTTTTAATATCAAGGCAAAGCTGCTCAAGTTCATCCAGTTCCGCGATTGTAGCCTTGCCCTGGGTAAGCCTTGTTAGAATATCGAGCATATGTTTCGTTCCGACCCTGCAATATGTACATTTCCCGCACGACTGCTTGTGTGTGAACTCAAGAAAGTATTTTGCCATATCGACCATGCAGTCGGTATCGTCAAGAACCACCATTCCTCCTGAACCCATCATAGCCCCCAGGCGGTTCAGCTCTTCATAGTCGACGGCTGTATCGGCAAGCCTTTCGGGAATGCATCCTCCTGAAGGTCCCCCGATCTGAACTGCCTTGAAGGTCCTTCCTTCCAGAACTCCATGTCCGATCTTTTCAACGATATCACGGATGGTAGTCCCCATCGGAACTTCAATGAGTCCTCCCCGCGCCACTTTCCCTGCAAGTGCAAATACCTTGGTTCCCTTGCTTTTTTCGGTACCTATATCATTGAATTCAGCTGAGCCGTTATTAATAATCCAGGGTACAAGCGAAAGCGTTTCCACGTTATTGACAAGCGTAGGATATCCCTTGTAACCCTTTACGGCAGGATAAGGAGGTCTCAGGTGAGGGGTTCCGCGCTTTCCCTCGAGCGAGGCTATCAGGGCTGTTTCCTCACCGCATACAAAAGCCCCGGCACCTTCAAAAACTTCAATGCTGAATGAAAAGCCTGATCCCTTTATATTATTTCCTACTATACCTTTTTCCTTACAGATCCTCAGAGCATTTTTCACCCTTGAAACGGCCAGAGGATATTCATCCCTTATGTAAAAGATACCCCTGTCGGCTCCGGTGGCAAATCCAGCAATAAGCATTCCTTCAATAATCCTGAAGGGAAATGACTCCAGGATCATCCTGTCCATAAAAGCTCCCGGGTCTCCTTCATCGCCGTTGCATACCACATACTTGGGCTTTTCCTTCATTGCCGATGAGATCTCCCATTTTTTCCCTGTAAGGAATCCTGCTCCGCCGCGGCCTCTCAGACCGCTGGCGGTTATCAGCGATATCACCCCGGCAGGATTATTTTCCGTCAGCACAGTCTTAAGAGCATTATAACCTCCGAGAAGCTCATATTCATCATATGAATCAGGTCTCATAACACCGCCGTTCAGCGTAGCAATATGTAACTGCTTGCTAAGGAAGTTATTCAGGGTTTTCTCCCGGGTATCGGTGGGCAGATTTACCGGACTGTAAACCATATCATCTGAAAGAAAGGTGTCGGCAATATTGTTTATCCTGAATTTCAGTTTCTTGTCGAACGATTTAGGCTGAATATGTTTCAGGATGATCTCTTCCACCTGGTCTTTTCTCACATTGGTGTATCTGGAACTTACCTTATCTCCGGAAACAATCTCAAGAAGGGGAGTCTGATTGCAGACACCCACGCAGCCAACAGGCTTAACATTTATGTTGAGCTCATAATACTCCCTTATATCAAGCAGTTTTCCAAGGATATCCCTGCTGCCTCCGGCCACACAGCATGAGCCCAGTCCAATACGGACTTCAGCGTCATAAGATTCCTGCTCCGGTTCTTCTTTCTTTTTACTTTTCTTCGATACTGATTGAAGAAAATCAGTCACTATCTCTTTTACCTGAGTAGGCTTCACGTGGCCATAGGTCTTTTCGTCAATCTGAACCACAGGAGCAAGGGTGCAGCAGCCCAGGCAGGCTACCTCTTCAATCGAAAACAGATTATCGGGTGAGCTGTTTTTTTCTTCGCTTATCTTCAGACCCCTCCTGAAAGCATCGGCTATGAGTTCAGATCCCTTCACATGGCATGCAGTACCGGAGCATATTTTAATAGTGTGTTTCCCGGAGGGGATGTGCCTGAACTGGGAATAGAATGTTGAAACGCCTGATATCTGTCCCGGAGTGATCTCGGTCACTCTGCAAATATATTTAAGGGCTTCCGAAGGAAGATAATTAAGTCTTTTCTGCACTTTCTGCAGAACCTGTATCACCTTATCCTTCCCTGTACCTGTTTCTTTTACAACGGCATCCACAACCGAGGTTATCTCTTCGACCGAAAGAGTGCCCTGATTGCAATTACAACTTTCTGTATGTTTATTTTCCTGTTTCAATTTTGTGAAATGCAAAAGATACTGTTTCTACCACGAATGTAAATGTTCTTATCCGAAAACGCCGGGGTACAGTCTGAAGGCTCACCAATTGGCGATTCTGCAATCAGCCGGTACTCCGGACCGGCATTGACTATATGCATCAATCCGCTTCTGTCGAGGCAGTAAACCTTATCCCCGGCAATAATCGGTGAAGCATAGAACTGATCCGGGAAGTAATGTGTCCACAGGGTGTCTCCTTTCATTGCATCGTAGCACGCAAGGTCGCCAACACCAGTAGCAATGAAAAGGTATTGGTTGTTGGCAACAGGACTGGACACATCAGAGGTAAACATATTATCTTCCCAGACAATTGAAGGACCGGGACCGGGTTTCACCGCGGCCAGGCGTGAATAATCAGTTACGGCATAAACATAATTGCTGTTAATAGCGAGGGAGGGAGCCACATCACCGCTGAGAACCTCATAGGCCCACAGTTCCTTTCCTGTTGCAGGATCGAATGAAGCCACTTCAGGGTTGCGATTGATAAGCACCTGTGTTATTCCGTTGAATGTCGCGATTGATGGTGAAGACCAGGACGATCTTCCCCTCCTCAAGGTTTCCCACTTCATATCGCCTGTTGAAGTATCGAAGCCCATTACCGAAACCTTCTCGTCCGAATCGAACTGGACAATCAGGGTGCCCTCGTGTATTATAACAGAGCATGAATAGCCGTAGATATTTTCCGGTGTTCCGATATTCTTGCCCCATTTTAATTTTCCGTCCATATCGAGGCACACCAGGTTTCCGTTTGCAAAAATCGCACAAACGGAATTACCGTCAGTTGCGGCAGTGGGAGCAGCTATGCCAGTGTCGTGGTCAGTGTCGGGTGGAGCATCGGGCTGACCGGGCAGTCCTGAGGCTGGGGCTGTCCATAGCAAATCGCCGCTGTTCTTGTCAAGACAATATACCTCACAATTGTTGCCTTCGGCGCCGGTAACGAATAGTTTGTCGCCCCATATCACCGGTGAGCTTTTGCCGTTCATTGCAACGCTTGTCTTCCATTTAATGTTGGTTCCGCTTTCGGCATCCCATTCAACCGGGTAATCAGTTCCGCCGGCAATGCCTCTGCCGTCCTGACCTCTGAAAAAGGGAAAATTAACCGGATCGGGAAAGAAAGTCTCCTCTGACACATAAGCTGATGTTTCTCCCTTCTCCTTTTTCTTTTCACTCTTTTCTGCTTTCGCGGTTCTTCTGCCCGAGAGGTCAGGCAAATCCTTCCTTAGAATGAATGAAGAAACTATTGCGCCAAGCGTCAGCACGGCAACCGCTCCGGCGAGATATTTTGCATACCTTGCTTTTTCAGAGACCTGATCAGTTTTTTCTCCCGGTACTGAAGGAAGGTTCTTTTCACTACCTGCAATAAGCCTCTGACAGAGTACGAATATTACAGCACCGCTTATCAGCAGCCATGAACCCGTTTCAAGTTGCCGGCGGGAGGAAAAATAGGCTTTCCTTGCCATAAGGTCGAGCGCTCTTACCTGCTCAGCCTTAACTGCATTTTCATGATCCTTGTCAAATTCCTCCTTTACCGATACTATCGCGGGATTGTCAAGCGGATCGAGGGCTTTCATCTGGATTATGCTCAGGAGCATGGTCAGCGCTACGATCAGCGTGAATATACCAGCAGCGGTACCGATTCCCCTGAGAATCTTCAGATCCTTTTCATCAAGCTTTATCATTCTTAATCTTATTTAAATGTACAGGACAATACTGGAAGCACTTGCCACAGCTGAAGCATTTGCCCTTATGTGGTACATATTCAGTTCTTCTGGTTCGTGTTGACAATGAAACAAGGCTTAGTCCGAATGATATTCCGAGGAATAGTCCCATCCAGATCGAAGCCTTGCGGAAGCGCTCATGTATGTGCATCTCTTTTTCAAACAGTTCGGCATTTGTGGTTCCTGCTTCCTTGAAGCTCAGTGCAGCCTGCGAAATTGCCGGTATACCATGTTCGGCTTCAGCCCTGATTTCCCTTGCAAGTCTCACATCACTGTTGAGTCCGGTAAGAACAGGGGAGAGGCTTGAGAAAATAACAGCTCCTGCAACGGCAAAAACCGGGACAAGCAGAATCCAGGTAAGAAATCTCTTTCGTTCCTTTTCCGGTTCAACAAGCGGGCGGGCAAGATCCGCGGGAAGAATGGCATTGTAGGGGCATGCATCCTCGCACAATCTGCAATTGGTACATTCGGAAGGTGTAATAGTAAGATGCTTTTTAGAGAATCGTGAAAAGATATTGAGTAAAACACCGTAAGGGCAAAGATATCTGCAGTAGGGACGGTTTACAAATATCCCCGTTATAAGCAGCAAGGCTCCGAAGATCGCCATAGTATATGGAGCATTGAGCCTGAAGATGCCGACAAAGGGATCGTAACGACATATAAGGAACTGGCTTTCGGTAGCTGCCGAAAGAACCGATAAGCCCAGGTAGACAAAAGGCACTGATATCATTATTGACTCTACAACTCTTGGAAATTTGACAGTCCGGAATCCGACCAGTTCCTGTATCGCGCCCAGGGGGCACACGCCGGCGCAGAACACCCTTCCGAAGGCAAGTGCGAAGAGCAGCGGAATAATAAAGAACAGAAGTGCTGTGAGCGGAATTGAATAAGTATCATTAAAGAGAGCCAGTGCAACGTTCTGAATGGAACCGACCGAACAGATGCAACCTTCCCTGAAGAAACCGAAATAAGCCAGTGAAAATACCGACAGCCAGACCAGTCCGTTCCGGGAGCGTTTTTTGAGAGCCAGCCAGGCAGCCACCGAAAGAGCAGCTATAAGGACAGCGAGATCGATGTATTCCCAGACGGGAGCCCTGTCGGCCGGCATCTGGTGCTCGGGATAAACGTAACCGGATTCAAATTCCGGTCTCGGGAATCTTTCCTGTGCAAAAAGGACGGCATGCCATGCAAGCATGACAAACAGCAGAATATATGGAAGCTTCTTTTTCACCTTCACTTAAATCTTTTCTTTTGGAATATACTGGACTTTGTCGGAGATCCTTGATATGGCACCGGAAGGACAACTCCTTGCTATTGCACATTCGTTGCAGTTCACACAAAGGTTCTGATCGATCTGAAGATAAAGCGAGCCGTTGCCGAAATCCTTGCATCCCTTGACACATTTTCCACAGCCGTCGCAAAGATCTTTATCGACGGTATACTCGAAATATGGTTCCTCGACGAATTTGCGGGTTATTGCACCGGTGGGACACATCTGATTCTCTGCTCCCGTGCTGATGGTTCTCGCACCCTGCCGGAGGTATCCACCGCAGAGGTCGCAATAACCGCACATCTGATAATTATGCATGCATTTTACTGCCGAGGGAGTAAGCACGCAATGTGTTTTGCACTGTCCGCAGGTGTTGCATTTGTAAGGATCTATCTGCCAGACTGTTCCCGCGGTTGTTATCTTTGTGGAAAGAACAACGGGGAGAGCCAGTACCGGAACGGCAACAAGGACTTTACCTGCTTTCCTTACAAAGTCCCTTCGCGACTTATATATATTATCTTTCTCCATCATCTTGAGAATTTACTACAGTCATTTTCACTTGTGCAGAGTCCTTTGCCCGGACAGTCTGAACAATTCTTTCCCCTGACGGTTCTTGATCCGAGAGCAAGTGCAAGAAAAGCCAGAAAGGCAAGCAGGAGACTTCTTGCAAGTTTCTCTATAAAATCCGGTCGTGTCATCTTAGTCATTTTCTTTTGAAGACATAAAGTTTATTGTCAAAGCTGTTTGCACCATAAATTGTTTCACCGTCGGCTGATGCCACATCGAGTGGAACCGACTGGTTGAAATCATTGTTCACCGATACAAAGGCAATGAATTTACCTTCCTTGTCAAGGATTTTGATTCTGTTGATTCCCTTTTCAGCAGTAAGGAAACCTTGCGGGACAATGGCAAAATGAACGGGGTTGCAGCATCCGCAGAATGCTCCCGGAGCAGTTCCTGCCTCCCCGAATTCAGAAAGCTTTCTACCGTCGATGCTCCATGTTTCTATTCTCCTGTACCCGGTGTTTGTCGCGAAAACCAGGTTACCCGACACTGCAACATCAAAATAGGGACTGGGGATCACAAATCTTTCGTTACCCTGACCCATCATTGTCACAACCTCTCCACCCTTGTTCAGAACAAATATCCTTTTGTTCCCTGCATCGGCAAATACAACATACCGTGGCGAAGCAGAAACCGAGGTAATCAGGCAGTCTGCCTCATAGGGTCCCCATTCACCGATCAGTTTTCCTGAAGGCGAAATAAGGTAGATAAGCTCACTACTTGCAGCAAACACGGTGTCGCCGGATACTGCCAGGGCTGTAATGCTTTCTTCTGTTTCGACTGACCAGAGTTCCTTAAAATCCTTAGTCATAGCCGACACATGTAATCCGCCGCCAACAAAAACATTTCCGTCCTGTCCGGCCGCAACTGAGGAGAGCGAGCCTGAAGGAACGTTAAAGGATTTTTTAATTTCCCAATCAGCCTCATAATCCCTGCCTGGCCTTGATGTCGTATTGCTTACAGCAGGGCCTGCCCTGAATGCATCATAGATCATGTAGCCCATGAATGCCAGGAGTATTACGAGAGAAAATATGGCGGCCGCGTCCTTCTTCATGTTATATCCCTGTTCCGATATTCAGACAGAGCAGGTTTCGTGCATCCCTGAGAATGAGGTAATTTCCGGCGATAGCCATAGGTCCCCATGCTTCAATCCCATCAAGAATATCATAATGTGAGAGCATGGAGGCAGTTGCGCCTTCGAGCCTGAAAATGTAAAGGTTTGCATCATCATCAAGAAGTATGAGTCTGTCGTCCTTTACAATAAACGGCCCGAGCCCTCTTCCGAACCTCATGTCCTTTCCACTGCTCCAGATAAGGTTCCTGAGATCAGACTTATGATAGGAGACAAGCTGTTTTTTCAGTGGTCCGGCATTCTCGGGCATCACTGACCAGACATAGTCACCTGTAAGAATTGGAGTTTGCTGGTCGCTTGACAATCCTTCCATTGCCTTATGAGTTTCAATAAGGGTAACAGAGTATCCTGATCCGTCAAAGTCAACTCTGATTTTTCCACCGCCTGCGCCATAGCTTCCGAAGACAGCTATTTCTCCGTTACCCAGATACAGCGGGGAGGCCGCGGTGGTTGCAGGGTTCCATTCCTTTGTCTTCCACAGTACCCGCCCGACATCACTTCCGTCGGCAGCAACACCTACAACTCCTCCCACGGCATTGTAAACATACATCTTCCTTCCATGGATGACCATCGGAATTATTGAACCGTGCGACATCATCAGTGAGTCAGGGTTAGGAGTGCGCCACAGAATCTCCCCGTCAGCACAATTCACGCCGATCATCAGGGCTTTACCGCCGGGAGCAAGTATTGCAACATCGTTATCAATAAGAGGACACTGGCCTGCATAGAAATCAGGTGTTATCTTGCCCTTTGAACTTCCGGGAACACCAAATTCCTTTTCCATGTCGATGGTCCAGAACAGATCGCCGGTGATCGGATCAACGCACATTACATGCGACCTGGGTCCGATGGTTACCACATACTTGTCGGTCACGGCAGGAATAGTACGCGAATAGCCATGATTACGCTTCATTTCCACATTGTACCATCTCCTCCAGAGTTCGGTACCCGATTTCAGGGAGAAACAGCGCAGCATATCGGCTTTTCTCCTTTCATTATAGTCAAGAAGGTAAACCCTTCCGTTCTTGACAGCCGGTCCGGCATAGCCCTCACCAAGAGTTACCTTCCACATTACCGGCGGACCTGTGGTATCCCACGATTCAGCCATTGCAAAGGTATCCCTGACAATGTTATCGAAATTGACACCCCTGAACCTTGGCCATTCGCCGGATACCATTTCGTCGAAAGTACCAAGCGAGTCGAAGAATTCACCAACAATGACTTCCTCCGACCGCGGTTCGATTTTTGGTCTGTTGTCCATACCCGGTACCCTCATAGTCATTTCAGCCGGATAATGGTCGGCGGCAAGCCACCATACCAGTACCGCGGCAAAGATAACTGCAGATACCCCGGTAAGAAGTCTGTTATTTTTCCTTAATGTCATATGCAAAAAAAGCTTCTCCGTGTCTTATATAAAGCACACCGTTATGGATAACGGGATGTGCCCAGTACGGACCGGATCCGCCATTGATTTTAAAACTGCTTACAAGATCAAAGCCGGCCGGATCGGGCCGCAGCAAACCAACGTTGCCATTTTTTTCTTCATAGATATAAAGCATGCCATCGGCAGCCATTATTGATCCTTTATTGTTCCAGTGCTCTTCCCACATAAGCTCGCCTGCCTTCCAGTCAACGCAACACCAGTTACCGTTACCATTGTTTATCCAGTTCGATCCGTAAATGTAGCCGTCAACAACCACGACTCCGCCATGGTGCACATCCATAATCTCATTCTTCCACACAAAAGAAGCCTTTTTGCCATCATCGCCTATGTCGATCATCAAACCACCGTGATCGTATCCTCCTGACATATAAATCATGTTTCCTGAAGATACCGGAGTAACGCACAAGATCTGACCTGTATCGTTGATATCTGATTTGCCCAAAGCCTCCCTGTGATTTATCTTCCAAAGCATTGATCCGTTGGAAACATCAATTCCAAATATGAATCGTGGTGTTATGTTTACCAGGATTTTCGTCCCGGCTTTCTTTACAAGAGTAGGAGAAAGATAAGAAGCAGGATCATTTACGCTTTCCGATTTCCAGATAAGCTCACCTGAATTCTTGTTAAGCGCTATTGTTGTTGTCTGGGGTCCGCCGGTAGTAAAATAAAGCTTGTCACTATCAATCATTGGAGATTCGGCTATGCCCCATGGACCATATGTTCCGCCATACTCTTCGCTTGCCTTCAGCGACCATATTATTTCACCCGATATACCATTTATGCATGCAAGATCACCGTAACCGCTGCTTACGTAAACTCTTTCTCCATCCACTGTCGGTGTACATCTGCTTTCCGGGTATGACTTTTCCCAGCATCTTCCGTAAGGAGTTTTCCATATAATCTTTCCGGAGGGGTCAAGTGCAACAAGAACATCATTCGGCTCTTCCAGACCTGTTATATATATAGTGTTGTTTCCGAAGACGGGAGAGGAGTTACCCTTTGGTAATTCATTGGTTGACCAGATCAGTCCGGGGCCTTCATCAGGCCACGATTTCATCAGCCCTTTTGCTGACGAAACACCCGACCGGTCGTCTTCCCTCCATCCGATCACTTCATTGTCTTTAATCTTAACCATGGAAGTATCAGAGGGACTGACAGACACTCTGGGATCCTTTGAGATCAGATAGAAAACTCCGTATTCGATGGCACCGATGATTATCAGGGTAAGTACCAATATCAGAATTCTTTTTATCATAATAGTTTAATTTTTAATTCAAAAATCAAGACACAGACTCAAGACACATGACTCAAAGGTCAGACCGCATACCACTTTCGGCATATTTCAGCCATGATGCCGCAAGATATAAAAACTACTGGAATCAATTAAAATATCATTCTTGTCTGAATCTTCAACAAACATGTATTTAATGTTTTTTAACAGCTCTTGACAGATACAATACAATCTGTTCCGGATTATCCGGATCAGGAGTTCCGTACAATCCATGCCTTGAATTCTGCTGCCCTGTTTTTACTCACATAAATTCTTTCCGGCGTTTCCACATCAAGTGTTACAAGCAACCGGCTATCGAACCAGATTGTTATATTTTTAACACTGCTACGGGCAACAATGAATTGCTTGTTAGCCCTGATGAATTCCTCCGGATTTAGTATCGACTCAATCTGCTCAAGTGTTCCGGGGTAAGGGAACCATTTACCATTTTTCAGACATACCCTGGTATTTTTTTTAGTAGAATAAAAACATGACAGCTCTTCTGTTCCGACGGGTTGAAGCTGGTCTTTCACAGGTATCAGAATCTTGTCCCTGAATGTCTGTTTCGGAGAAAGCTGACTAAGCTGTGCCAGGTATTTAACTACTTCCTGCCTGTTCAGCTTCCGGAATTTTTCAAGCGCCCTTTTCAGGTCATCTTTCTTAACGGGTTTCAGCAGATAATCAATACTGTTAACCCTGAAAGCCTCAATGGCATATTCATCATAAGCCGTTATGAAAATAACCGGCGTTTCAATGTTCAGTTTGTCAAAGACCGAGAAAGCCGATCCGTCGGACAAATGGATATCCATTAGGATCAGATCAGGCAATTCGTTGTTTTTCAACCATCTGACAGTCTGAGCAATACTTTCGGTACAGCCTGCAATATTAATCTCAGGTTCTATTTCCTTCAGAATAACCCAAAGGTTTTCGCATGCTGCAGTTTCGTCTTCTACAATCAAAATTCTCATGTCGTATTACTTTAAAGGCAGGAATACGGCAAAAGTTTTGCCATCATTAATTATCCTTATCCTACGGTTCAGAAGAAGCCAGAACCGGCTTTCCAGGTTTTTGAGGCCGGTTCCGTTTGTTTCAGGAGCTACCAATTTGGGGAAAATTGGATTTGAAACCACAAGTTCCGAGCTTTCATTGAGCCATATCCGTACCTCCATTTTGTGTTCACTGTCGATGGTATTGTGCAATACAATATTCTCGAGTAGGGGAAGCAAGGATAGAACGGGGATTCTGAGATCAAGTTTGTCTTCAGCTACCTCAGACAGAAATACCAGCTTACCTGCAAAACGGACTTCCATCATATAAATGAAAGCCTTCAGGAAGCCGAGCTCTTCTTCAAGACTAACCATCACCTTCCTTTCACTCTGAAGAATATATCGGAAAACATCCGACAGCTTATTCACGTACTCCAGAGTCAGCTCATCATTTTTCTTCCTTATCAACGATGCAAGTCCGTTAAGAGAATTGAAAAAGAAATGGGGATTGATCTGATTTGCAAGTGCATTATAGCGGCTTTCAAGATTTTCGATACGCAGCTGCTCGATTTCATGTTCCTTTTTTCTCTGTTCTGAAAGAAGAAATGTAAGGTGGCCGACAAGCATTGAGAAAATGAAGATCACAAAGAACTGAAACAGAAGCAGTCCGGTAAACCATTCCTGTTTCGGGCTGAGTACCACTGAAAAACCTATGTAGATACCATAGGCTATCAGGGTGATCGCAAGACTGCAAAGCAAACGCTTAACAAAAAGAGGTGTTTTTATCTTCCTTAGATTGACGATAATAAGCAACCATGTCAAAGTTGCAAAAAAGAGGTATCTGAAGATAAAGAACAAGAGATGCACGGTGCTCTTTGACTCTCCGAGATACTCGCGTTCCATTGAAAAGAATGCTATATTTGGATAGATGAAGAACACCGAGCATACCAGACTGAAGACAAATATTTTGAAAGCTGTGATTTTCTCAGGCAGTTTCTTTTCTTCATTTCTGTTAAACAGAGTACTCATTATGGGTTATTGTAGGTAATAGATTATGTGGTTAATTATGTAATCTATTTATTTGTAGGAATTGATCCTTTCATCTATATATAATCTGCTCACAAATTTAATGCTTGAAATGTAATTTATAAGGGTAATCGTCTTCAAAAGGAAATTTCCATACATTATCACGAAACAGGATCCATTTTCTATGTTTAAACGGCATCATTTACTTTTCAGGAACCTTCTAAATGCCTCTACACTGTATATCAGCGGATACAGCTCTTCATCATACCAGAGCATGGCAAAATACAGACCTATGGGAGATGCTGTGATCCGGTCGCAGTTCATCAGCCACTGAAATCCCCTGTTGCATGCATCAGGGGATTTTCCTGCCAGGGCACTGACAGCCAGGGAAGTCTCTTCAATAGAAGCTTTAATTCCTTTTTTTCCGCCCCAGCTACCATCACGGTTCTGCTGATCAAGAAGAAATCCTTCCGCTTTTCTTACCATTTTTTCAATCCTGTTCAAGTATTTCTTTCCCGGACCTTCCAAACCGAATGTGTCTTTCAGGTAAATACAAACCTTTGCAGTTCCGTAAACAGGATTGGTTTTGTCGTCGGTAAGCTGGTTGCCAAACCATAATGGCAGCCATGATCCGTCGCCTGACTGATGCTTCTCGAGGTAAAGCATTGCCTTTGAAATTGACCTGTCAATTTCAGCCAGGAGCTTTTTGTCCATCTTATCATGCAGCATCTCGACCGATTTCAGCAGGGCAAGAAGTGCATGTCCTGTAAGGTCTGCACAGCTACGGTCGAAGGGCAGTTTGCCCCAGCCCCGGCAGAATGTAGGAAATCCTCCGTCGGAATTCTGAAGACCTGTCAGCCATCTGCAGCCATTTTCGATGGCAATCACCTCGGCTTTTTCTCCTGAGAAAAGCATAAGCAGGGCAAGGATTGCTCCCGGAGTGTCGTCGGCATCAGGGACCGAACCTGAATAGCTGGTCCAGCCCCAGCCCCCCGGAGAAGCACCGTTGAATGGATGGACCGATGTATACTGAAGCCTTAACAAATGGTTCCGGAGGTCCTCAATTTCCTTTTCACTAAGAGAATTCCAGATGTCATTTCCCAGAGCCTTGATTGAAAGGGTTGTAACCCATATCGACAGATCGGTATCGATAGGCCAGCCGCCATCGCTCCGTTGCTGGTTTCGGAGGAAATCCAGACCTTTTTCCACTGTGTTGTTGGAGGTTTCACCGCATTCAGTAAGGCACATTGCCACAAAGCCAGTCAATGGTATGGCTTCAAGAAAACCACCGCTTTCGGGTAACAGGCCGTCAAGTTTTTTAATGGCGGGCTTTACAAGTCTTTCCCGCAAATATCTTATCCCTGCAAAACCTTTCCTTTTCTTGCGGTGATGGTAGATTCCAACCCCGATCAGTGCCGGAAGCGCATAACTAACAACCCTCAGATTCAGAAACCTGTAGAAGGAAGAAGGAAGAAGTGTAAGCTCGAAAGGCAGGCGGGGAATCATATCGAGTGATGAAGCCGGCAGGACACCGCACAATGTAAGCATCGACAGTATCGGAACCGAAAAAGTGTAATCATTCCCGTAAATATCCAGGATCGAACGCACAACATCCGGCGAATCGATGCTAATCCCTTTCCCGGCAAGCCATTTATCCATTGCAGAAAGAACATGTTTTCCCGAATCTGCATTTTGGCAGAAGTGAATAGCGGAGTAGCAAAGGAGCGTGGTGCTCAGGTTGCTTAGCGATTCCGGAGTGTCGCCATAGCCTCCGTCGGAATTTATATTACGGCAGAGCCATGAAAATCCGGTTTCTACTCTGTTGCGGTCATCAGGATTGCCCGAAAGCTTCAGGGCTACGATTGCCACTGATGTTGACAGGGCGCTGGTCGACAGTCTGCCTGTCCAGAATCCTTCAGGATTTCTTTTACTGATTAGCTGTGCCCTCAGTTCACTGTATCTTTGAGATATTTTTTCCATGTCGTAATTTAAGAGTTCAGGGCTCCCAGTGCCAGGAGTCCATAAAAGGTGTATTCAATATCGGGATCCGGATCGAGCGGATGACCTGAAAAACCACCGTCAATAAAAAGTGAATCAATAAAAGAGAGCGAATCAGGTTTTATCTCCCTCAGATCGTACCCGCAAAAATTAAGGGCATATAGTGCTACGGCTGTAGAAAGAAGATCGGGTATGGGAGTGGATCCGGTTGCCCTGAAACCTCCCTTTCCGTCGTAAAATGCCATCACTTGCTTAATATGTCCATCAACTGGCTCTCTGAAACTTCCGGCAAGAACCAGTGAAGCGGCAGCGAGGGGGCAGGGGAGATCCTCATTAAATGAAAGTGTCTTCATCTTCCTTCTTAATCTGAAGATTCCCCTGAAATCGCGCAGATACCAGTAACTCAGCACACTCAAAAAAGCTCCGTACAGTTTCTGTTCGTTCATTCCCGGGGACATTCTCAATCTTGCACCATGGAGTTTTTTAAATTCGCCTGTTCTGCCGCTGAGGGCGGAAAGAATGGCAAGGCAATGAAGATAAACGCCTTGGGGTTCTTTCCTGTTGATTTCAGTGCTTACATATGGCCAGACCAGGTCGCATTCCTTTTTCATTCCCAGTGCATCTGCCGTAAACCATCCGAAAAGAGTGTAATAGAGATCCGGGTTTCCGGCCCTGTCTTTAAATCCGCCTGATGAGGATTGGGAACTTCCAATAAAGCTTTTCAATTCAAAGGCAACAGCGTCATCCAGGATATCAACTGAACGCTTCAGTATCTTTTCAGGACTTTTTTCCTCAAATTTCTTTATGAAAGGAGCTGCCAGAAAGCTAAACATAGTCAGCGAAAGTTTTTCCCACGATTTCATGCAGTGCAACTTTCAGCCTCAGGTCTGAAATATCTTCCAGACAACGGTATGTACTTTCAAGGTATCCGGCCAACATGGCATTAAGCTGTTCCCTGATCCGGTATTTTTCAGCCAGAATCTGCAGATCCTTCATTACCTTGTTTTTAAGCGCCTCGTTTATAGTACTCAGATCATCAGCTCCGGCCTGTGCGGCAAGCATTGAAACAAGTATTGACTGATCAACAAAGGAAGAAGAAGCGTTTTCATCCCTGAAATCCTCAAGGTCATCCTTCATCTGGTAGGCGATCCCGATGAGATCGCTAAAAAGTTCAAGCAGTTTCAGTGTCTCATTGTCAGCGCCTGATGCAAAGGCTCCCACCTGAAGTGAGACCTTGAATGCTGCAGAAGTTTTGTTTCTGAAAACCTCAATAATTTCCTCCACCGACAATATCCTTTCTTCGCGGCGGGCCATAAGTTCCTCACCCTGACCGAGCGACATTGCCCTGTGACCCTTAGAAACTGCTTTCAGGCACAAGGCAACACGATCGGGAGGCAGCCCCGATTCTGCCAGCAGCCTGTATCCCTCGCCGATAAGCAGATCGCCCAGGTTGATTGCAACGGGTATTCCGTAGCGGGTATGAATAGTCTCCTTTCCGTATCTGAATGAGTCATTGTCTTCAATATCATCATGTATAAGCGAGGCTTTATGAAAACACTCAACGGACATTGCAAGATGAGCCATAATATCCTGATCAGGGTCATTGTCGAAGGTTTCACAGGCAAGTACGGTAAACAGCGGGCGTATCCTTTTTCCTCCGGCCATAAGCATCTCTTTTACCATCCTGCCTGTAGCGGAATCTGAAGTACCAAGGATAGCGTCAATTCTTGCTTCGTTGAAAAGGGCAGAGGTTTTCTCTTTCAGAATATTGATATTCAACAAGCTGAAAGTCGAATCCCTGTCTATGTAATTTATCTCCTCACTTACCCACTCAGCATCGGCTGTAGTGTCCTTGCATCCGCAGGTTAAAAGGGGGATTCCTGTTGAAGGGATGGAATATTTCGTTACCGAATTGAACATCTTTCTAAGCACATCCATACATCCTACACCTACAACAGCATCAACCTTGCCGCTTTCGACCAGGCGAGTGGCAATTGTTGTACCCTCGGCCACCATTGCAATGTATCCAAGGTCCTCGGCTTCCCTAAGGAAGCAGCATATATTGCAGTTCCCGCATTCACTGCACAAAAGGCCAAGCTCATCTTCCACCCCGGTACATAGTTTACTGTTTCTAAGGCACATCGGAAGCAGCAGCATACGGCGGTGGAAGGGAACCGAGCCTACAACGGGCTTCCATGCCGCGTTACCTCCGCATACCATAACAAAAGCCTTATAGTCTCTGTCCCAGTGGTTTTCCGATATCAGGGTATCGGCATAAGATTCAAGCTGACTATATGAAACAGGCGGCAATATTTTCCTGTCGGAAAAGAATTGCCCGGTTTTTTGACGGATTTCCTTACGCAGACTGTCATCCGGCGGAACCACGAGGGGCATAACAGTTTCCTGTCCGATCCCGGCAATATTGCGATTAGTATCATCCATAAGCGCCCATTCCAAAAAAAGCAGTCCGTTTGGCAAACCTGTAAAGGAATTTCCGTTCAGGGATCACAGGGCACGATCCGTGACTTGGAGTCCGGGGCGCCGTTTCAAGAGCATCCAGATAATCCGGCCTGTTTGAAGTATTCAAGGCCTTATGCTTTATGCAGAATTCCTTAACCCATGCCGGATCCTCCATCAACACGCAGCCTTTTGTCTTTGAGTGAATCTGGTCTCTGAAATCCCTGAGGAACACAGATCCGTCGTAAGGAGATTTCGCAGAATCCGGATTGATTTTGTCCGCTGAGATCTGAAGCACAGGACAGGGTTCAATATATCCTGCAGGATTAATATCATGGCTAAGTCCGTCGGCTGCCGGGCAGAATGGTTCGCCTTCAGCGCTCCAGTAAGCATCGATAAGAACAATCGGAAATCTGTCTCTTCCTTCAACTATGAATTTTCTCAGTCTGTAAATCTCTTCCTGATCCAGGGCAAGCTCATAGTTCGGCATACTTCCGGCCGGCCTGTAGATGTAATACCACAGGTACAGGACTCCCATATCGTGAAGTTTGTTTACAAATTCATCCGACAGGGCCATATCTATGTTCGATTTGCAGACACTTATCGCCACACCGGTTATAAGCTTTTCCGAAATAGAGTTACGAATGGCATCCATGGTCCTGTTGTAAATGTTGTGACCTCCCCTTCGGGTGTCGGCAACCGCTTCATCACCTTCAAGACTAATAAGGGGAGTAACGTTTCCAAGGCTTCTCAGTTCGGCGGCAACCTTAGGTGTGAGCATGGTGCCGTTGGTGAAGAGCTGGAAGTAGCAATCGGGGTGAACCCTGAATATATTCATCAGTTCGGGATGCATAAGAGGTTCCCCACCCAGTATACCATTAAAATATGATCCCTGTCTTTTACCTGCTTCAATAATTGAATTGATCATTTCAGGCGGCATATAGTCGGGTGTTCCGGAAGCTGTGACCCAGCATCCCTGACAGCTGAGATTACAGTCGTTTGTGACTGAAATGAACTGGAAAGCCGGAAACAGCGATCCCTTATTTATTCTCCGCTGGAATTTACGGAAACCCAGAAAGCCTTTCCATCCCATGTTTATCAGGAACTTACGCCTACACCTTCTGTCCGCATGTATAAAATTTCTATATATCGACATTGATGATTTTAATTTATTGGAGATCCGCCACGGGCTTTGTCTCTTTCCGAAAGCGCTTTTTTCATCGCCTCATCCCTTATTATCGACTGTCTTTTCAACTTCCTGCGCTGAAGGGCCTTGTATATATCATCCCCCAGGAATTCCTCGATATCCTGTGCCTGCCTCTGATGCTCTGCCTTTTCGTCAATCATATCCGATCCGCCTATTGCTCCACCATGCCTGTATTTAGGGAAAATTATAGCCGTGGCAGGACAAATCCTGGCACATGCCGGACAGTTATTCTTGCAAGCTTCAGGATCAGTCACAAGAATACGGCCTTCTTCCTTACTGTAAACCCCGAAGAGGCAGAAATCGGCACACTGACCGCACGAAGTACAGCGTGAATAATCTATAAGAGGATACCACGAAGGCCATCCTGATTCTTCAACAATTTCGACCAGGTTATGTTTTTCAGAGAAATCAGCGAGAAACTCGTCAATTTTACCGGCAACATCCTTGAAGGAGGAATCAATAAGATCAATGTGAATAAACTCAGGCAGGGGACTGGCCTCGCCGTATGATTTCCTGAAAAGAATGTCCATGCTCCGGCGGTGGCATCCTATAAGCATATTCCTGGTACCCTCAGTAAACAATCCGTTCAGTTCATCCTTCCTTTTCGCTGCAATACCGCAAAGATCCGACAACCTGGTCACTTTTGCCGGAACGCTTCCGAGGTATTCATCAACATCCCTGAGCAAGGCGCCATCAATCCTTTCGCCGCCGCACCTGCAAAATATTATGTGTCTGCCGCCGGTTGGTACTGATTTATTTTCCATCATGCAAAAATAATAAATCCGATGGTCAATTAAACCTGAATTCACTCCACCCCGGAAAAGACAGTGTTAAAAAGAAATAAAACTGCTTTATGACGAATCAGAAAGCTCCTCGGGATATCGCCATCCATAAGTTTATGATATATAAGAAAATGTTATATTTTTATAGCAGGAAAACCCCAAAAACGCGGAAGCTATGGAAATGGATGATTTTGATGATTTTAAGATCATATTATGGCTGATTCTTTTTCTGCTTTTCGGCATTGTGATAATCACATGCCAACATGTTTAAGAAGAAGTCTGTAGGCATTATTATATATATTAACCTGTTCCCGCGAAGAGAACAAAAGCTCAAACCGTTCTGTAACCTTGATAAAACCAGCCATACCTCTGACCATCTGCACTTCGCTTGCAGTTATATCCTGCTCACAGGCAGGAAAGGAAAAAGCAGTTCCCAATATTGTTTACATTCTTGCCGATGATCTTGGCTATGCCGATTTGAGCTGTTACGGACAGAAGAAATTCACAACCCCCAACATTGACCGTCTCGCCAATCAGGGAATGATCTTCAGGCAGCATTATACAGGCTGCACTGTAAGTGCTCCGTCGCGTTCATGCCTGATGACAGGCCTTCATACGGGTCACACACCTATCAGGGGGAACAAGGAATGGAAGCCTGAAGGTCAGTGGCCCTTGCCTGCAGAATCGGTCACAATTGCCGAAATGTTAAAAGAAAAGGGCTATACGACCGGAGCTTACGGAAAATGGGGCCTTGGTTTTATCAACACCGAAGGCGATCCCAATTCCCAGGGTTTTGATGAGTTTTTCGGCTACAACTGCCAGCGGCTTGCACATAATTATTATCCTGATCATCTGTGGCACAACAGGGAAATGATTCCGCTTCATGAGAACGACAATGGCCAAACCGGAGCCTACAGTCCCGACCTTATACATGCCAAAGCCCTGAAATTCATTGAAACAAACAGGAATAAGCCCTTCTTCATGTTTTATCCCACAACCCTTCCTCATGCCGAACTTCTTGCAAAGGAAGAGTACATGCAGAAGTTCAGGGGTAAATTCGAACCGGAAAAAGTATATAAAGGTGTTGATGAGGGAGAGGGATTCCGGCAGGGACCATATGGCTCCCAGCCGGAGTCGCGTGCCGCCTTTGCCGCTATGGTAACCCAGCTTGACGACTACGTGGGAGAAATCATGAGCAAGCTGAATGAACTTGGAATAGACGACAATACCATTGTGATCTTTGCATCCGACAACGGACCTCACCGTGAAGGCGGAGCTGATCCCGACTTTTTCGACAGCAACGGACCGTTGAGAGGTTACAAGAGGGATATGTATGAAGGAGGTATCAGGACAGCGATGATCGTCAGATGGCCGGGAAAAGTAAAAGCTGGAACAGCATCTGATCATATATCGGCATTCTGGGATGTAATGCCTACCCTTGCCGACATTGCAGGAGCCGAAGCTCCGGAAGGGATCGACGGGATTTCATTTCTTCCTGAACTGCTTGGCAAAAAGCAGGCAAAACACGATTACCTTTACTGGGAATTCCACGAGCAGGGAGGCAAGATGGCTGTAAGAATGGGCAATTGGAAAGCGGTAAAACTCAATGTTGACAAAGGTTCTGAAAGCATAACCGAGCTCTATGACCTGTCGGCTGATGAAGGGGAAACCACCGACCTGGCCGCATCAAATCCCGATCTGGTGAAAAAAATGGAACAGGTGATGAACGATGCACACGTTCCTTCTGATATATTTCCATTTCCATTTGAAATCAGTAAATAAAATGAAGCTTAAACTACTTACAGGAACGGCCGGAATAATTTCGGCTTCGCTTACCCAGATCGGCTTTTCCCAGCCTGTGGAGAAACCAAATATTATTATCATTCTTGCCGATGATCTGGGCTACGGAGACCTTAGTTGCTACGGCGCAACAAGCCTGAAGACCCCGAACATCGACAGGCTTTCAAACCAGGGACTTAGATTTACGAATGGGTATTGCACATCGGCCACGAGCACCCCTTCGCGGTACTCGCTGCTCACAGGGAGCTATGCCTGGAGACGCGAGGGGACAAGTGTCTTGCCCGGCGATGCCTCAGCTTTGATAACCCCGGGTATGATCACCCTGCCGTCGGTTATTAAAAGCGCCGGATATACAACCGGGGTAGTAGGGAAATGGCACCTCGGCCTTGGTCCGGAGGGAGGTCCCGACTGGAACGGGGTAATACGACCGGGCCCCAACGATATAGGATTTGATTACAGCTTTTTAATTCCTGCAACAGGTGATCGTGTTCCCTGTGTCTATGTCGAAAACGGGCGAGTTGTGGGGCTTGATCCTTCCGACCCTATTTCGGTTGACTACAGTAAGAAGATCGGTAACTGGCCCACGGGAAAGGAAAATCCCGAACTCCTTAAAATGCATCCCAGCCATGGTCATGATATGACCATTGTTAACGGTATAAGCCGCATCGGGTACATGACAGGAGGGAAGTCAGCCCTGTGGGTGGACGAGGATATGGCCGATGTAATTACAGACAAGGCAGTTAAATTCATCGAAGACAATCACGAAAAACCGTTTTTCCTCTACTTCGCAACCCACGACATCCATGTTCCAAGGGTACCACACGGGCGCTTTGCAGGTAAAAGCGGTATGGGGCCCAGGGGAGATGCAATACTGCAATTCGACTGGTCGGTGGGAGAGATCGTAAAAGCTTTGAAAAGGATGAAGATCCAAAAGAACACCCTTATTATTGTTAGCAGCGACAATGGTCCGGTTGTGGACGACGGTTACCGCGACCAGGCTGTAGAACTTCTTGGTTCGCACAGGCCATCTGGAAAGCTTCGCGGAGGAAAATACAGTGCCTTTGAGGGTGGGACCAGGGTTGTATTCATCTCATCATGGAAAGGGACCATCAAAAAAGGAGTATCGGATGCCCTGTTCAGCCAGATCGATCTGTTGGCATCACTTGCAGGTATTGCAGGAGCTTCAATTCCCGAGGGCGGGGGTCCCGACAGCCGGAATTACATGAATGTACTGACGGGAAAAGCAAAAACTGGCAGGGATTGGGTTGTGGAGCAGACCGGACGAAACAAACTTTCAATCGTAAAAAACGAATGGAAGCTTATTCTACCCGGACAAGGCCCTAAGATACAGGTCAACACCAATACGGAAACGGGCAATGATCCCGAATACCAGCTTTATAATCTCGGAAACGATCCCAGTGAAAGAAATAATGTGGCAGGCGATAATCCTGCTATTGTTAAGGAATTAACAGATCTTCTGAATTCAATAAGGTCACTATGAAATCATATACCAGACAGGCAGGTATCACAACCATACTTTCCACGGGGGTTCTTGCCCTATCGCCTTCCCTGGCGGCAAGCGAAGCGGATTTACAGACAGCCCGGAAACCCAATGTTATTCTCATTCTTCTCGATGATTTCGGCTACACCGATCTCGCGTGCTATGGCAGCAGGTTTTATGAAACACCAAATATTGACAGGCTGGCAGCTCAGGGAATAAGGTTTACCAACGCATATGCTTCTTGTCCGGTCTCTTCACCAACCAGGGCTGCTCTGATGACAGGCAGGTATCCGGTCAGTACCGGCATCACCGACTGGATCCCGGGCCGGCAGGCAACAAAACAAGGTTCACCCGATGACAAGCTGCTTGCCCTTCCGTTCAGGCTTCAGCTTGAAAGAGAGGAGATAACCATTGCAGAGACTCTGAAAAACAATGGATATGCCACAATGATAAGCGGAAAATGGCATCTTGGCACAGGCGAGGAATTCTGGCCCGAGTTCCAGGGTTTTGATGTCAACAGCGGAGGTCATGCCGCCGGACAACCTAACCGGAGCAAAACATCAAACGGGTTTTTTTCCCCATACGGGAATCCGCGCCTGACTGACGGGCCGGAGGGAGAATACCTTACCGACCGGCAAACCGATGAAGCGATCAAATTTATTGAAAGCTCATCCGGCAAGCCTTTCTTCGTCTTTCTTTCATACTATGCAGTCCATAACCCAATGCAGGCAAAGGAGGAGCATATCAGAAAATTCACCATGAAAGCCGATTCCATGGGGATTACAGATGCTGAAGCCTTTACACGCGACAGGGAATGGATCAATGAATCGATGAGCGATAATTTCAAAGAACGGATAATTCAGAGCAATCCTGTATACGCTGCCATGATTTACAGCGTGGATGAGAATATTGGAAGGCTTGTTAAAAGACTTGGAGAATTGAATCTCGACGACAATACCATTATAATATTTACCTCCGACAACGGAGGTCTTTCAACTTCCGAAGGTTCACCCACGTGCAATTATCCGCTGCGCGCAGGAAAAGGTTGGCTGTATGAGGGAGGAATCAGGGTGCCTCTGATCATCAAATACCCGGGTTTTGCCGAACCGGGCATCATTAGGAACACCCCGGCAGCAACCATCGATTTGTTTCCTACCATAACAGAACTTACCGGTTCTTCCGATAATCCCTTAATTGAAGGTGTCAGTCTTGTACCGCTTTTCAAGAGCGACAGGCTGAAAAAACGTCCTCTTTTCTGGCACTATCCGCATTATTCAAACCAGGGATTATGGCCGGGAAGCGCTGTAAGGCTTGGAAAATATAAACTTATTGACAACTTTGAAAAGGAAAGGCAGGAGCTATATGACCTTGAATCAGATCTCTCAGAAACAACTGATATTTCAGGAAGGCTACCCGCTAAGACCAAAAAACTGTATAAACTTCTCACTGACTGGAGGGAAAAGCACGATGCACAGATGATGATCCCCAATCCGGCATGGAAAGGTGCTGAACTGCAATAGCACTGAAATGGCGGCCAAAGGGAGGATTAAAAAAAGGAACATTAAATTAAACAAACCAGATAAACATGCAACCCGACTTTAAACTCACTACATTGATCGGAATGGCTGCCCTGTGCTGTCATCAGTTATCAGCACAGAACGGGCAGCAGCGTCCGAATATAATTTATATCATGTCCGACGACCATGCCTACCAGGCAATAAGCGCCTATGGAGGAGCATTAAAGGATCTGGCTGCCACACCGAATATCGACAGGATAGCCAGGGAAGGCATCAGGTTTGACCGCTGTCTGGTAACTAATTCGATATCAGGTCCATGCAGGGCAGTGATCCTAACCGGCAAATACAGTCACCTCAATGGTTTTTTGAGAAACGAAGGACAAAAGCCTTTCGACGGTTCTCAGCAGACATTTCCCAAACTTCTGCAGAAGGCCGGCTACTCAACGGCAATGATCGGGAAATGGCATCTTGGCTCCGATCCGACGGGATTTGACCACTGGGAAATACTTCCCGGGCAGGGGAGTTACTACAATCCCGAATTCATCACAAGTCAGGGAAGGCATACCGAAAAGGGATATGTAACGGAGCTTATAACGGATAAATGCATCGAGTGGCTTGAAGATGCTAAAGACTCGGGAAAACCTTTCATGCTGATGATGCACCATAAGGCGCCGCACAGGGATTGGCAGCCCGGCCCCAATGAACTGACTCTTTATAAGGACATTACATTTCCTGAACCACCAACCCTCTTTGACGATTACTCAAACAGGGGTAAGGCTGAACTCACTCAGGACATGACAATCTCAAAAACAATGAGGCTGGAAGAGGATCTGAAGCTTTACCGCGACAGATCGAAAATGAAGAATACCGGCCTTAACAGGCTCGATCCCTCGCAGATGGCTGAATGGGACTCGGTATACAATCCAATAATCAGAAAGTTTTATGCATCAGACTTATCCGGAGATGAACTTGTCAGATTTAAGTACCAGCGTTACTTGCAGGATTATCTCGCGTGCATTGCGGCAGTTGACAAGAGCGTGGGAGAGGTACTCGATTATCTTAAGGAAAGCGGTCTCGACAAAAACACGGTGGTAATCTACTCCTCCGACCAGGGATTCTATCTGGGCGAGCACGGATGGTTCGACAAGAGGTTCATGTTCGAGGAATCGTACCGTACACCCCTTCTTATAAGCTGGCCCGGGGTAACAAAGCCCGGTACCGTAAACGAAGACATAGTTTCAAATATCGATCTTCCCGAAACATTCCTCGAGATTGCCGGAGTCGAAGTACCTTCTGATATGCAGGGGAGGAGTATGCTTCCCATCCTTAAAGGCAAAACACCTGGCAACTGGAGAAAGGAACACTACTATCATTATTATGAATATCCCGGATCGCACATGGTAAAGCGTCATTACGGAATGAGCACCCAGCGCTATAAACTGATTCATTACTACTACGATATCGACGAATGGGAGTTGTACGACAGGCAAGCCGATCCGCTCGAAATGAAGAACATGTATGACGATCCGTCATATGCACGTATCAAGAAGAAGCTTCACAAACGCCTCGAAAAGCTTATGCTTAAATACGGCGACAGTGAAGAACTCGCGCGAAGCTTTCTTCCCAACTGATAAATCATAGAGACCTGGACTTGCACGACCTGCACGACCTTTCATCTCCTCAGGTCCTGTAAATGGGCAAGCCCATGCAGCAGTTCTTGAATTTCTTGCCCGATCCGCATGGGCAGGGGTCATTACGGCCCGGAACGATGGGCTTGACAACCTGGTTTTCCTTATTTCTTATCCAGGTCATAACATTGGCGGGAGCTCTCTTGTTTTCAAGCTCTTCTGCCATAAATTTCATATAGGGTTCCGCGTGCCGGAAGAACAGTTTGTAGCCTTCACACAGATAATTCAGTCCGGGTTCGCCTTCGGGCGTGGACAGAAACCTGTGCTTGGGGCATTCACCGTGACAGAAGTACCTTAGATCGCATTTAAGGCAATAGCGGGGAAGCTTATTTCGCTTGTCCACCCCAAAATCAAACTGACTCTGCGATTTCACGAGCTCAATCAACGGGGTATCCAGTATGTTACCCAGGAAATATTCGGGATAAACAAAATGGTCGCATGAATAAACATCGCCGTTATGTTCCATTACCAGAGCATCGCCGCAGGTGTCGTTGAAGACACACAGTCCGGGATTTTCCCCGGCATAGTTGGCAAGGGCTGCATCGAATATCTGAACATAGTACCTGGCAACATCGTTCCGCACCCACTCATCAAAAATAGTAATCAGGAATTTTCCATACTGAGCAGGGGGTACTGAAAAAGGGGCCACCCTGGGACGGTCTTGATGAATTGGGGCAATAAGTCTCAGGTTTCCAGGTGTATTATGTTCATTTTCAAATTCCACGACCGGCAGAAACTGTATGAAGCCACTTCCTGTCTTTTTAAGGAATCGGTATGTCTCAGCAGCGAAATGAACATTGTAACTATTGACAACGCTCAGGGTATTGAATTCCACATCATGCTTGTGAAGAAACTCTATTCCTTTCATTACCCTGGCAAAAGTGGGTCTGCCCGATCTGGTCCTCCGGAAATGGTTGTGGTTGTGTTCTTCGCCGTCAATTGAGATCCCAACAAGAAAATTATTATCTTTAAAGAACCGGCACCAGTCATCATCCAGTCTGGTCCCATTGGTCTGGAATGAATTCTCTATCTTCTTGCCGCCAGCATATTTCTTTTGCAGATCCACCGCCTTGCGGTAAAAGTCCAGCCCCATAAGAGTCGGTTCCCCTCCCTGCCAGGTGAATGTAACCACCGGCACCTGATGAGCATCGATGAATTGTCTCGTGAAAATCTCAAGAAGCTCATCACTCATTTTCATCCCCGATCCGGGATTTTTTTCGTATAGTTTGCTCTTCTCCAGGTAATAACAGTAAGTGCAATTCAGATTACATGCAGAACCGGACGGCTTCAACATTACATGAAAGGCATCGGGCCTTTTCAGCTTAAGTGCATCAGTAAACAGAAGAGTCTGCTTCATGCAGTAAATGTAGAAAAAATTAATATATTTAAGCCTTAACCCTTTCATGTCCAAATTATGAAGAGAAGAAAATTCATCGAAATGGCATCGTTCGGTTCAGCTGCCCTGGCAAGCTCGCTATACTTCCCGGAGTCGTCACAGGAAAGGAAGTTAAAACTGGGACTTATTGGTTCCGGCTGGTACGGAATGGTCGATGCTGTAGCCGCGATTAAAGCAGGAGGCGTTGAGATTGCAGCAGTCTGTGATGTCGACTCAGAGCATCTCTCCTCAAGCGCCCTGGAACTGGAAAAACTTCAGGGCTTCAAGCCACAGACATTCAAGTATTATCCTGAGCTTCTCGATGTGAAAGGTCTTGATGCCGTGATAATCGGCACAATACCTCACTGGCATGCCTTGCAGTTCATTGCAGCTTGTAAGAAGGGCCTGCACATTTACTGCGAGAAACCCCTTGCATACGATATTGCTGAAGGACTTGCAATGGTAAAGGCTGCACACGAGGCCGGAAATATAGTTCAGATTGGTTTCCAACGCCGCCAGGCATTATCATATCAGAAAGCCGCGGAGCTGATCAAGGAAGGAAAAATTGGAGACATTCATCAGGTAGTTGCCCAGATCCATTATAATCCTGGTCCACAGGACACAAAGATTCAGGAGCCGCCTGCCTCACTCGACTGGGAGGAGTGGTGCGGACCTGCCCCAAAACTCGATTACCGTCCAAATATCGGCCACAAGTCGTGGAGGCTTGAGAAGGAATACGGCAATGGGCATCTGGTTGACTGGGGAATACATTATATCGACATAATTCGAAAAATGATGGGAGAGGGGATGCCCGACGATATATATGCCACGGGCGGAATTCTGGCTTTAAAAGGTCAGATCACCTCCCCTGATACCCTGAACGTAAAATTCGGATTCAGAAAGGCTCCCGTATTCTGGCAGCACAGGCTCTGGGGCAACGGAGATGTGACAAGGGAATTCAACAACGGGATCTTTTTCTATGGAGACAAGGGAACAATTTTCGTGGAAGACTCAAAAGTGATTGTTTTCCCGACCGGAAGGAACGCCGTAAGGGAGGATATTCCTGTTCCTGCACCACTCATGCAGGAAAATCATGTTGAAAACTTCATAAAAGCCCTGAGGAACAAGGATAAAAGCATTATCAGCTGCACTCCCGAAGATGCTTTCAGGTCAACGGCAACGGTTCAGCTTGCCATGATCTCACTATATACCCAAAGTGTTGTGAGATGGGATGATGAAAAGAAAGAGGTCATTGACAATCCTGAAGCATCCTCAATGCTTTCAAGGAAATACAGGAGCATTTACAAGCATCCATAGCATACACACTTACCCCGTATAAGCGGGGCAGACATAATACTTTTAGAATCAAAATTATATTATGATGAAAAAACCCACCTATTTTCTGATTTCAGGTCTTTCGCTGATTTTTCTCCTTTATTCCTGTGGCGGAGCAAATAAAACCAAACAGCCTGAGCTTGATACACGTACCCTTGAAATAATTAACAAGGGAGGACTTAAGTTCAAGGATCACAACAAGAATGGCAAGCTTGATCCTTACGAAGACTGGCGGCTTACAGCCGAAGAACGCGCAGCCGATCTGGCATCGATGATGACTCTCGAGGAAAAAGCCGGACTGATGCACATCAGCTCCGAACGCAGGTTAGGCCGAGGCGGACCTTTTGGCAATGTCGGACCCGAACCTGCCGCCGATGCCACTAAGATCGTACCCGAGGATCCTTTTCCGGCTTCGATCGATTATGTAAATAACCGGCATCTGCATTTTCTTATTATCCGCGACAACATTCCCGCGTCCGGGCTTGCATCGCGAAACAATAAATATCAGGAACTTGCCGAGCAGACCCGACTGGGCATACCGATAGTCTTCACCTCGAACCCGAGGAATCATGCAGGCAACATTGAATTCGGCATTACCGAGGCCAGCGGTCAGTTTTCGCTCTGGCCGGGTACACTCGGTCTTGCTGCTGCCGACGATTCATCCATGATAAGGCAGTTCGCTGAAATCGCCCGCAAGGAATGGAGAGCAAGCGGTATAAGAAAGATATACGGTTACCAGGTAGATGTAGCCACAGAGCCCAGATGGCGCCGGATCAGCGGCACCTTCGGAGAAAGCCCCGACCTTAGTGCCAGATACAGCTATGCGCTTGTGCGCGGATTTCAGGGCAAGACAATAAACAATGAATCAGTCGTTCATACAATCAAGCACTTCCCCGGCGACGGTCCTGTTTATCTCGGGCTCGATCCTCATTTCATTGAAGGTCAGTGGGCAGTATATCCCACTGAAGGCAGTCTTTTCAAATATCACCTTCCTCCCTTTCAGGCCGCATTCGACGCCGGTGTCAGCTCACTCATGAGTTATTACAACCGTCCCTACAACGAGATGTCGGTTCCTCAGTACAAGGGTACGCTGTTTGAATCGGTGGCCGGAGCCTACAACAAGGGCATCATTGGTGATCTTGCAAGGGAATTGGGATTCCTGGGATATGTAAATACCGACAGCGGAATTCTCAGCAATACCGCCTGGGGAGTAGCAGACCTGTCGCTTGAAGAGCGTTATGCCAAAGCTGTAAAAGCAGGTTCGGCAATCTTCTCCGACTATAATGATCCAACAGGTCTGATCAATGCCGTAAATAACGGTTTGCTTACCGAGGAAGAACTGATTCCGGCAGTGGAGGCATTGCTGAAAGAGATCTTCGCTCTTGGATTGTTTGAAAATCCCTATGTCGATCCGGAAGAAGCACAGAGAGTTGCCAGAGATCCGGCATCGCAGGTCCTGGCTGATGAAGCTCACAGAAAATCGGTGGTACTTCTCCGCAACTCAGGTATTCTTCCTCTTGCAGAAAACAAGAAGGTATACATTGAAATTTTCAATGGTAACAGAAGCGAAGCAACAACTACAGCTTTCAGGGAACTGGTCGGAAAATCGGTTCAGGTTGTTGACAAACCCCAGGAAGCTGACGCAGCACTGATATGGGTTATGCCATCCGCCTTCCAGATATCTGCCGAAAAGGGCATGTCAATAAGCCTTAACAAGGATACCGGGATTGATGTTGCAAAAATCAGGTCGATCGAATCGAAAGTACCTACAATTCTTATTATCAACCTGGTAAATCCATGGGTTATAAATGAAATAGAGCCTCAGGCATCGGCAGTTCTGGCAACCTTCGGCATAAAGGGCGAAGCACTTCTGGATGTTGTATACGGTCGCTTCAATCCAGTCGGGAAACTGCCTCTCACAATACCAAAGGATCAGGAAGCAGTTGAGAAAAACGCATCTGATGTACCGGGCTATGCTGAAGATTTTGATTATGCCTACACCAATGCCGATGGCAACAAATACGTATTCGGCTTTGGAATAAACTATTAAGATAATAAAAAAAAACAGAGTATTTCAAGATGCGGCAGGAAAAACCTGCCGCATCTTTCATTTTTTATGAAGTTCCAGTGTCAGGGAGGATTTCAGATGACGGGTCCTATTTACCTATACAACACACATACCCCACTAACGCTTACTCCTTTAGCGTTTTAATCGGTACAAACTGATTTTTAACAATTCGGGAATCACCTTTTTCAAGTACACAAGCCTAAGCCCCAGTCCCTTACAAACTCCACTTGTACCGCCAATTTTCGCTTCTTCTGTGAAAGCCCTGCCACCCAGCACAATTCGCTGAATCACAGCCCTTCACCTCCACCATGTCACAGAACACTTCCACCACAAAATTACCCCTTTCCCTCCACTTCCCCAAACTTCCCTTCTCCTTATATAAACTTAGTGAAAAGCAATTACTCTTTATCACTTGGCATGAAATACGATATTGGCCAAGACTCAAAAAGGGAGCGTTCCTCATTTGTTAGTGATTCAAAAATTATTTTTGATTGACCTATATTATCTAATAAAAGACATGTTGCAAGTTGTATCAGTTTGCTTTCTACACCAGTCTTTGTAAGTAATTCTCCTAACTCCAATTTTTCCTCTTTGGTGTATTTCCTTTTCCTTTTTATTAGTTGAAACTTGTTAATAATAGCTTCTGGGGTACCATTTGTTTTTTCGAGTATCCAACTGGAAAGAGATTCTAGGGCTTGGAATAAAGTTTCATCCTTAACAGAGGTTTTGTCATAATAGCTAAGAGCATTGATGAAATCAGCATTTGCAATATCGTAGATTGCGGAATTCCCTTCCGCAATTCTTTCATAAGATGGGATTAAATCCTTGTAATCAACATTATTTGACATGATGAATCCTTCCCTGAAAAAGATAGAAAAGTATGATGTTGGAGCAATTTCATTATTGTCATTTTTTGCTATTATTCTAAATTTATTAGCGACCTTGAAGAAGTCATAAATCCTAACGCCTTTTTTATCCTTCTCAACAACAATCATAAAAGTATATGAGGCTACAGAAATTGTCATAATAGGCATTATTTGTTCTGGTGCTTTAATTACCTTTTCATGTATTAGCCCATCAATTAATAGTTTGATTTTACTCCAGTCTGAATTTTCGAAGTACTCAATATTGATATCATGGTTTACTCCTAAGAACTTGAAGACGCTAATAGTATCCTTTAATAGAGTTGTTTTTTTAATTATATCACAATTGTTCTTTTGGTTAGGAGCTGCTATACTTAATTGTTTCTCGCCAATAAATAAAGTTTGATTTTTAATTAAATCATTTAGAAAGCATAGGCTTTTGTATCTCTCAGAGAGCATGATGCTTTTCTCCTCGTACTGTACTTCAATCTTATTATAGCGAAAGTCTAAATCTAAAGTAAATTCATTTCCGAATTTTATTGTTATTTTCTTTTTGTCGCTTGATGTTACAGTATAATGCGTAAAATACTCATTGTCATTAACTCTAATAGCATTGTTAATAGTCTGAGAGACAAATGTAATCTTGTATGATTGATCGCCAATAGGCAAGTGTACGTGTGGGCTAACTTCGGAATATAAGTATACCCCATTATTCATCCTTCTAGTTATAGCTTCTTCTTCCTTGGGATTATAACTAATCGTCCAATTAATAGTTTGATATTTTTTAATAGCGTCTTCCAGGGTAATAATTGGGGAATCAGCAAATGAAGTTTGTCTTTTACAATCGCGATGAAAGTCCCTAAATTCGAACTCTAGTTCAGTAGTATTTGTGCTTAATGGGGCTAAACTTACATTTATTGTCTTTTGTTTATTTGCCTTGTTAATATACCTCTTGGCATCAATAGGGGCTATTTTTGCATAATATGGGACTTCTTCTAGTTCTTCTCCAACAATATATACTAAGAAAAATATAACCCCTCCATCACGCATGTAATTCTTGAGATTAGTAATATTTATTGGATATGTTGTTTTATTCGGAATTTTGTCAACTTGCTTTCCCTTTACTTGTACAGGAATACGTTGGTAATTAGAACCATCTATGTCTTGTTCTAAATAAAGATGCCCGTCCCATACTGGTTCCTTGTCACCAACGGAAATACGAGGAAAAACCATATTACTTTTATTGAACCTATTGATAATGGCTAAAACTGCCGTATTCTCTATTTTTCCACTCTTCAACTTCATATGACCATTCTGATAAATGGAGGTGCTAGTATTCTAAGTATGTATATTTTATGCGAATTAAGAGTTGAAATAGAATAAATTATTAACATATAAATACCTGAATGTCAATAAAATAAGTGATTTATATTTGATTAAAACCTTGGGAATCAGTATATTAATGGATATATCTCACTTTATATCATTAATCATGATCCCCAAGGCGAAAGAACTCAAGTTAATCTCTATCTATTTGTATATCTGTGATATATTTGATTCAAGATTTAAAGGCACATGCCAGCGTTTCAGTAATAATAGC
>JAAYQC010000138.1 GCA_012519515.1 Bacteroidales bacterium
GAAATCTTAGCTCTCACCCGGTAAACCCCTTCCCGCCCGCGCCGGCTGGAGCCTCGATTTCATTATGCTTCCCACGAACCGGCAAGAACTTTGAGTTCATCATGCTTCCCTTACAGCGGTATTAATCCGGGAATGCATACTCCGGCATGAGGATCTGCCGTTGTTTTGCTATTCTTCTTTTTCCCCGCCGTTTTTGGGCTGCGGTCCCAGGAAGAGCATTTCGTTCAGGACAATCTCCGTCACATATCTTGTCACACCCTTCTTGTCTTCGTAGGTTCTGTACACAAGCCTTCCGTCAATAGCCACTTCCCTGCCTTTTTTGAGGTATTTGGAAGCCAGTTCTGCAAGGCCATTCCATGCGACGATGTTGTGCCAGGTCGTTTCTTCCACCTTCTGACCATCGTTATTCTTGTAGCTGTCCTTGGTGGCAATTGTAAAATTCACAACCTTTTTTCCGTTTTCCAGGTTCTTGATCTCGGGATCCTGACCCAGGTTCCCGATAAGCTGTACACGATTCCTTAAATTGTTCATGACTCAATGATTTTATTTACACATAATTTAATCTGTCACAAACTTAAGCAGGTCCCGTTGAAGCTTTCGGTTATTAATTATTTATATCTGTTTCAAAATCATTTATAGTCGTTTGTTGTCGTTTATCTGATTTTTTGTATCTTTATACAAACATTCGTGCTGTGGAAAGGAAATGTCTCGATTGCGGCTGCACAATACGTGGCCGTACCGATAAGAAATTCTGCTCAGACCAGTGCAGAAACAATTACAACAACAAGCTGAACCGCGATACCAACAATTACATGCGGAATGTTCACGGGTTGCTCAGGAAAAACAGGCGCATCCTTGCCGACCTGTACTCCGAAGGGAAGTGCAGGGTCCACAAGGATGCGCTTTTTGCCCTGGGTTATAACTTCAGCTTCTTCACCCATCTGATCGAAACATCAGACGGTACCCGGTACCATTATTGTTTCGAATACGGATACAGGGAAATAGGCAATAACTTCATTGAACTGAAGGAAAATAGCCAGTGTATTGAATATCAATAGAAAGGAAAGTAATACTTTATATTTTCCTTTGTCAGGGGCGTACCGTAGCCGCTGTCCTGGAATACTTCACAACTTTTGATTTTTGATCCCTTTTCCTTGCCATACTGCTCTATCAGTTTTGCCCTGAATGGTTCGGCATTTGATCTGCTTCCCCATGTCTTGCCAAGCCATTCCCTTCTTTCCTTATCGGTTGCCGGTACCTGATCGAGCTGACCGCGGTTGAATGGCAGCCATTCGTACATCTGCGAGGTGTGCTCGTGATACATGTCTATTTTCTTTTCAATCACATCATCGATGTCTACGCATACATCAGCGACAAAGGGTATGGGTTGGACAAAATGGTCATAAGTATACAGGAATACCGGATTTTTCTCAAGAAATGGTACCTCCGGGAGAATTTTCGGCACTGTAACCATGTAGGCTGCATCCAGTACCAGTGTGCCGCAGTAACGATGGTCGGGATGATAGTCATATGGACGTGGGAAGATAACTATGTCGGCTTTCTGCTCCCTGATAAGTTTTATAACCTGCAGCCTGTTCTCATAAGTCGGCATAAGCTGTCCGTCGTGGTTGTCGAGTGTGATGTAACGCACACCGATCACTTCACCGGCTCTTCTTGCTTCTTCCCTCCGGATCTTTGCCAGTTCTTCTGAACTGTAGCTCTGATGACCGGCATCTCCGTTTGTAAGTGAAACCATAAGTACATCGTGGCCGGCTTTTGCCCATTTGTAGGCAGTACCTCCAACTTCGTCGGGATCGTCAGGATGCGCTCCGATAATAATGATGTGAAGCTTGTCATCCTGCTTAACCTGCTGAGCGCCGGCTTCCGATACAAGACCCAGCAAAACAGCAAACATGGCAATGAATCTGAGTATTTTCATCATAATATAAATTTGATTTTATCAAGCATTTGGCTGACAATATAAGAAAAGCATTTAGAATTTCAATGCAGGGGGTGATTTACAATTAGCAATTAGCAATTAACAATGAACAATTAACAATGAACCGCAAGGCGATGTATTATAGGCGATGTATTATAGATGATGTATTATAGATGATGTATTATAGATGATGTATTATAGATGATGTGAAAACAATTGGCAATTATCAATGAACAATTAACAATTATCCGTTATGGCACTAACCACACAAACAGCACGAGTCATATAATCAGCACTACCGAACAACTTGCATGACTTGCACGACCTGCACGACTTGCATGACCTGCAAGACAATGTAATATGTCCGCGATGTGTTAACTCTTAATTTACATTTATAATTATTGAGTTACCATTTCATGACACTTTCAAGAAACACTTCCTGATAATCTTCCCAAGGAAAAGGAGTATTCATGGCATAACAACCGTAAATAGGTTTTAGGCTTTCTGTTTTACTAAGTTTATGGTATTGAAACCTGATTTTATATCTTGTAATTAAACTATCTGGGAAAAAAGCTGGACCACAATTATTACTATCATGATGTTTAAGGATGTAATGAGGAAAAGTAAGAATTTCCTCAGGTAGATTAAAAGTATAAAAATCCATAGGGCCATTTTTATTATTTTCCAGCAAAATACAATATCCCCTCTGGAACTGAGTTCCACAACTGGCTTCATCACAGATAAATGATCCTACTATATAACCTTCGACAAAACCAGAAGATTCGTTGTTTTTCTTGCATCCAAACCCCATCACTGACAAAATCAGTAAAGCAATAATGGTTTTTAAAATGTTCATGTCGTGTAGTTTTGTAAGATTAAAGTTAACAATTAATTCAAAAATCAAGACATCAATGCAAGACTCAAGGCACTAGGCTCAGAGCGCAGGGCACAGTGCACAGGTCGCAGTGCACAGGTCGTGCAAGTCTTGCAGGTCTCTTTCAATGAAGCATTTAGGTTGCGGTAAACACTTAACTATGAATGCTTAATGAAATCTTGAACCCAAACCTTGTGCTTCTTTTCAACTTTATACTTTTTACTTTCAACTTTTTACTTTGAGCCGCTTACCGCATACCTCGTATCCACGTACCGTTCTTTATAACATAATACGAATCTGACTGGTAAAATGTGACAGTGAAAATGAATTGTTTTAGCATTAATATATACCCTGCAAACCCGAATAACGAACTAAGGGGCACAGGGAAAGTCGTGCAGGCTGAGGAATGAAACGACGAAGTCCCGCTCCGCGGGATCTTGCAAGTCGTACAGGTCTCTTACAATGAGGCATTGACTTAATGGCAATTAACAATTAACAATTATCAATTAGCAATTCATAATTCATAATTCATAATTAACCTGAAGCTTTGAACTTAATGAACTTAATATACACAGAGCCTGAACCGCTAGCC
>JAAYQC010000220.1 GCA_012519515.1 Bacteroidales bacterium
AAGATGAAGGATACAATGAAATCATAATGTTTGTACCGAGCGACGACGGGAATATGACAGTAATAAAATTACTGAGCACCCAGATAGAGGAACAATTTGAAACGCATATTGTTGTTGACATAGTCCAGAATAAAGGATATAAAGAAATAGTGGGCATCTGTAATCAGATACAGGAGTTCCTAAATAAACATGAAAACAAGGCGGAAATCACCATTAATTTAACGGGAGCGCGGTCCGGCAAACTCAACTCAGCGGAAGAAAAACAGAGCCAAAAAGCTATATTTAGTTTTTTAAATGCGAGGGAGATTGAGGTTTTGAGGGACGAGCTTTTCACCAGCATTACCGCTCACAGCCCACTGATCAGTTCTTGCATCAAATATGGGGGAAAAAACGTAAATATTCAGTTGGCCATGAGATATAGCGAATATGAGGACAAAACTTATCTGTTTATTGCTACTCCTTTGATAACTATAACTTACTAGCCCTACGTCGGGGAAATTAAACCTCCTTCTGAATATAACTTAATTTATAAACATTTGATTGAATATAGAAAGCGAGGAAGGAGAATTGCCTAAAATTATCGTCAAAAAAAGCGAACCGTTACAAGGGACAGTCCATGTAAATGGTGCTAAAAATGCTGTTTTACCAATATTAGCCGCAACCTTATTATCCACCGAAGGTTGCTGTGTTTTGGAAGATGTACCTGCACTGATAGATGTAGATATAATTTGCGAAGTATTATCGAGCCTCGGTGCTGATGTGAAACGTTTAGGAAGGGACAAAATAGAGGTGCTTTCCTATTGTATAGATGAAGTAGAAGCCCCTTATGAATTAGTCAGAAAAATGAGGGCCTCCTTTTTGGTTATGGGGCCTTTGTTGGCCAGAATGGGAAAGGCACGGATATCCATGCCGGGAGGATGCGCCATAGGCACAAGGCCTATAGACCTGCATCTAAAAGGATTTAGGGCATTGGGTGCGGAGATTGAATTAGGCTACGGGTATGTGGAAGCATCGGCGGAAAAATTGGTTGGGGCTAATATTTATTTAGATTTTCCGAGTGTGGGTGCAACAGAAAATATTATGATGGCGGCCGTATTGGCCGAGGGACGGACATTCATTGAAAACGCGGCGGAAGAGCCTGAGATTATAGATTTGGCAAATTTTCTGAACAAAATGGGTGCGGATATCATAGGTGCGGGCACGGATACCATCAGAATAAACGGTGTAAAAAAACTTGGCGGAGCAACTCATACGGTAATACCCGACAGAATAGAAGCGGGAACCTATATGATTGCGGCAGCCATCACCGGGGGAAATGTTTTGGTGGACAATGTGGTGCCGGATCATCTAAAACCCATCATTGCAAAGCTCAAGGAATGCGAGATAGATGTGAAAGAGGAAGGTAACGGCCTGAGGGTCATAGCAAATAACAGGCCAAAGGCTGTGGATATAAAAACCATGCCTTATCCGGGATTCCCTACGGATATGCAGTCCCAGTTTATGGTTTTGATGAGCATTGCGGAAGGCACGAGCATCGCCATAGAGACTGTGTTTGAAAACAGGTTTATGCATGTGAGCGAATTAAAAAGAATGGGCGCCAATATTAAAATAGAAGGGCGCAGCGCAATTATAGAAGGTAAAGATAATCTTTTAGGAGCACCGGTGAAGGCTACGGATTTAAGAGCGGGAGCAGCTTTAATTTTAGCGGGTTTGGTGGCAAAAGGTACAACGGAAATCATGGATGCCCATCACGTTGACAGAGGATACGTAAATATAGAGGAAAAACTGAGATCCCTCGGAGCGAACATATACAGGGAGAAAAATTGAGATTCCTCGAATCAAGAGAATTGCGAATTTAATTATGGAGACTGGTCTTGCGGCCAGTCTTTTTTGATTGGGTGTAAGACGCGGGTAAGACGCGGGGACGTTTCATCTGTCTTGCTGGTAAGGGGATGCCTGTTTGTCACTAAATTATCAAGTTCGTATCTATGATTTCAGGAAGCCTGTCCCCGTGGTCTACTAGGCTGAGAATTCAAGATCTCTGTACCCGTGGTTTATCAGGCTAAGAATCCAAAGTCCCTTGTATCCGTGATCTATTAGGCTGAGAATCCTGTTTCCGGATGAGCCAAGTTACTAAGCTTCCGAGACACCGTGGCCTATTAAGCTGAAAAACCAAGGGGTCAGATCTCAAAAAATCACGATATTAAAAAGACCACTGTACCTGATCCCATGGTCTTTCTGGTTTTTCTTCATCTCCGACCCCATGGTCTTTCCTATTATACGATTCCCATGTATATAAGAACAAGACAGTCGAAACGTCCCCGTGTCTTCTAAGAACAAGACAGTCGAAACGTCCCCGTGTCTTCCCGTGTCTTCGAATCAAGAGAATTGCGAATTTAACTATGGAGACTGGTCTTATCCCCTGTACCTGACCCCATGGTCTTTCTTAAAATTTTAATTCTAATCCTTTTATTTATCACATATAACTTATACTAGAAACCGGGAATTTGGGGCACTGATCCCATAGTTTACCCGAACTCTAGCGATGAGGAGCTGTGATAAATGAAGGGAATTCTTTTTGGAATCATCTTTTTAATTATTTCTATTTTGCTCATTCCGACATTTATTCTAAAAATCTGCGACATATCCGTCCCAAGCAGGGACATGCCGATAGAAAAACAGATAGTAGAATCAGACCTAGTCATAAGCGTATACAACCACAACACAAAAAAGAATATGGAACTGGAGTTGGAAGAATACGTTATAGGAGTTGTAGCCGCAGAAGCGCCGGCTGCTTTTGAAATGGAAGCTCTAAAGGCCCAAGCGATAGCAGCCAGAACCTATGCACTTTGGAGAAAATCCGTGTATGGTGATAAAGGGTGCCCTGATCATATCGGGGCAATCGTGTGCACCAGCCATCTCCATTGTCAGGAATGGCTCTCTACGGAAGAGCTCAAGGAAAGGCACGGCAAAAAATGGATGAAACAATATCTACCCAGAATTGAGGAAGCGGTGGAATCCACCAAGGGTATCATCATGACGTACAATATGCAGCCCATAGAGCCGTTATATCACTCCGCCAGTGGAGG
>JAAYQC010000139.1 GCA_012519515.1 Bacteroidales bacterium
AGTGCCCTAACTGATAATTGCTAATTGCCAATTGCTAATTGTTTATACATCGCCTATAATACATTATACATAATACATTGTCTTGCGGTCTCTTCGTCTCCCGTTCCGTCCCGATAGCTATCGGGAGCTATCGGGATTTCTCCCAAGTGAAGGAGCAAGAGGATTCTGCTAATATTGGGAAGAAATATGAACTTTATTATTTGATGTAACAAATTGAACAGCAGGGGCATTTCCCCCTTGGGGGAAACGGGAAAGGGGGTAAGTGAATGCAGGGGGATCCCGATAAATATCGGGAGGGAAAGGGGGTGAATGAAAGTAAGAGGTTCAGCGTTTAGCGTTCTTTACCCGTTAACATCCGACGAATCAGGCAGGGTTATGGTAAAGCATGTTCCTTCTCCTTCAGTGCTTTCCACGTTCATGGTTCCGCCGTTGATCTTTACAAGTTCATAGCAAAGCTTCAGGCCTAAACCCGTTCCTTTCTCATTCTCCGTTCCGGGAGTGCTCTCAATCCCCGCGGATGTGAACAGTTCCTTCTGCTTATCCTCAGGAATCCCTATCCCGTTGTCACAGAACCTGAGAAAGGTTCCTTCACGTGTCATTGACATGTCCTTCAACAGTATGCTTACCCTGCCACCCCTGGGAGTGTATTTCATGGCATTGGAAAGAAGATTCCTGACAATAATGTCCATCAGGTCCTTGTCGAAAAAGGCCTTCGAATTGCCTATCTGGGTGAAATTGATTTTTATCGCCTTCTTGTCTGCCGTCTCCCTGAATATGCTCAGGTTGGTAAGGATAATATCTGCAAGATCATGCTTCCCGGGTGAATATTTTATTTTGTCTTCCTGGCCTCTTCCCCACACAAGCATGTTTTCGAGCAGGTTGATAACCTGCTGCGAGTACTGAATGCTCGCGTCTGCAAAAGTATTGTATTTGTCCCTGTATTCTTCCTCCTTGAGCAGATTGAGCATGTAAAGTATATTTACCACGGGGCTCCTGAGGTCGTGAGCAATAACTGAAAACACCTTGTTCCTGAGCTGGATCGTTTCTGAAAGCTTTTTGTTCTGTAACGCTATTTTGGCGTTCTGTTCCTCTATCTCTTCCTTTCGTGCATTGATTTCTTGAGTACGTTCATCGACGATCTGCTCCAGATGCCGGTTCAGATACTCATATTCAAGCTGCAGCTTCTCCTTTTCAGAATATGCCTTCACCCATTTGTAAAGTATGAGTACCGCCTGTATGAAAACAAACACAACTATTGCCTGGGTAAGTATGTATCCGGAGAAGAAAGCCTGATTGCCCAGTGCAATCCTGACATCATTGACGGCAGCCAGAGCCAGCATTGTACAGGTCAGGAAATAAAAGAAATCGACGATGTTCCGTTTCAGTATACCCTTTAGCGATTCGAAAAGCGCGGTTGCGAAAAGAATTATCAGCAGGGGATGTATAATAAATGTCATGTAACTGAATATTCTCACCGGAAATACAATTGTTATCACGGCGGCAAGGACAAGGATTACAGTGACTCCAATTGTTATTATCCTGAAGCACCTGGAGCGATACTGGTAAAGGGTAAACCAATACCATGCGGTCAGTATAGTGCAGAATACAATGTACTCCCATTTTATTATCCAATCCCAGCTTACGGACATTATATTGTGTATCAGAAAATTGGATGTAAAGAGCGGCCTCAGGGCAAGTCCGGCGGTACCCACGCTGAAAAATGCCGTCTGCTTGTCTCTTTTGAATATGAAAAAGAAAAATAAAAAAAGCAGTGAAAAAGCGAGAAGAAAACTCATTGATGCCCAGTCTACTGCCCGGTTAAATGCAACACTTTTCTGTATCTCGTTGAGAGTGCCGGCGCGCATCGGCATCCAGAATCCTCCCTTGCGATGATGAAAGTTGGAGACATTCAGTACTATTTCGATGGTGTCGGAATCGGGGCTGAACCTGATCAGGCGCTTTTCATAATAAGGTTCCGTTTTATTTTCAGTTACATCGGGTATACCATTCCTGTCCATCTTGTTGCCGTCGATATAAACTTCATACGAGGAATCGAACACCGGCATATCAAATGCCATGGAGTTCCTGAATCCCGGTGGGAGAAGCACCCTGAGACGGTAGGTGGCAAATCCTGTTCCCGTGGGCTTCAGCGATGCGGTCTTGTAACTGGTCCAATAGGAGGGGACCTGCCCGTAAATATCGGGAACGGGAGGATTGTCAGACTGAAAATCTTTCGGGCCCAGCATCCTGGACCAGTAGAACTCCCATTCCCCGTTTAGTTTGACAATGAATTTATTGCCGACTGATTCGCGGAGATCAATAATTCCTTTTTCGGCAAGGGGTTCATCGCCATGGGCCGGTATGGCAGGAAAAGAAAAGAGTATGAATGCAAAAAAGATATAAAATACTTTTCTCATCCGAACATGATTTTTAGAGGCCGGCGGGTTTCATTTAAGTCCTCTGTTTTTCAGAAGGGCATCAATTCCGGGCTCTTTCCCCCTGAATGCAATGTACATATCAAGAGGATCTCTGGTTCCGCCTTTCGAAAGGATCTCATTTTCAAATCTTGCAGCAACTTCCCGGTTGAAAATGTCGCCTGTTTCCTTAAATGCAAGGAATGCATCGGCATCAAGCATCTCACTCCAGTAGTAACTGTAATACCCTGCGGCATAACCGCTGTTCCAGATATGGTTGAAATATGTCGACCTGTATCTGGGTTTGATCTCCGGTATCAGACCATACTTGTCGAGCACTTTCTTTTCAAATTCCCGGATATCTATATCAACCGGTTCGGTAATAATGTGGTATTCCATATCAAGCAGGGCGGCGGCAAGGAACTCGACTGTCGTGAAACCCATGTTGAATTTTCCTGCCTTGTCGAGCTTGTCTATGATCTCGGCGGGGATTACTTCTCCTGTCTGGTAATGCTTCGCGTATTCCCTGAGGACTTCCGGTTCAAGAACCCAGTGTTCCATTATCTGCGATGGAAGCTCAACAAAATCCCTGGCTACCGAGGTTCCGGAAACGCCCGGGTATGTTGAATTGGAGAGCAGCTGGTGGAGGGCATGTCCGAATTCATGAAAAAGGGTGTTGGCTTCATCGGGTGTCAGCAGCGACGGCTTGTCGGCCGAAGGAGGAGTGCTGTTGGTTACCATCGTCACCACGGGATGTATCATGTTCCCGTTCTTGTCGCGGCTCTGACCCCTGTAGGCTCCGCACCATGCACCTCCCCGCTTTGACGACCTGGGATAATTGTCGATCATCAGCACCCCAACATGTTCATTGTCGCGTGTCACCTCAAAGGTCAGAACATCGGGATGGTATTTGGGGATATCGGTTCTCTTAGTGAAATCGAGATTGTAAAGCCTGTTTGCCACGAAGAACATACCTTCAATAACATTCTCTATCTGGAAATACGGCCTTGTCAGTTCATCGTCGAGATTATACTTTTCCTTCTTTATCTTTTCGGTGTAGTACCACCAGTCCCAGGGCTCAAGTTTGAATTTCCCGCCTTCCTTGTTTATTATCTGCTGCTGGGCTGCAACTTCGGCTTTGGCAACCGGAAGGGCCGCTTCCCATACCTGTACAAGGAAATCAAGAACCCTCTCGGGAGTTTTTGCCATGTTCCGCTCGAGAGCAAAATCAGCATAGCTTCTGTAGCCGAGCAGATTAGCCCTGTCGAGCCTGAGCCTCGCGATCCTGGCAATAATCTCCTTATTGTCGTATTCATTGTCATTATCACCTTTCATGAAGTATGCTGTGAAGATCTGCTTCCTCAGTTCCCTGTTTTCCGCGTATTTCAGGAAGGGTTCCATTATAGGATACTGGATGGTAAATGCCCATTTTCCTTTCTGATCCATCTTTTCGGCAGTTGCAGCGGCCTGGGCTACAATACCTTCGGGAAGCCCTGCCAGATCCTCTTCCTTGTCGATGAGCAATGTGAAGTTGTTGGTCTCAGCAAGAAGATTCTGACCGAATTTTACAGTCAGAAGAGACATCTCTTCATTTATCTTTCTCAGTTTGTCCTTGTCGGCGGGCGACAGTTCGGCGCCACTCCTTACAAATCCCTTGTAGGTGTCGTCGAGGATTTTCTTTTCCTCGTCGGTCAGATTGAATTTGTCCATATTCTCATACACCGATTTAACTCTGAGGAAAAGGGTATCGTTGAGGTTGATGTCATCCCTGTGCTTGGAGAGCAGGGGAGCCATTTCCATGTTGATTGCCTGAAGCGAATCGTTGGTGTGGGCCGAGTTGAGAGCCCCGAATATACGGCTTACTTTCGTGAGCAGCGTTCCGCTGTATTCAAGCTCCTTTATCGTGTTTTCGAAAGTAGCTTCCTCTTTGCTTGTCACTATCTTCCTTATGACAGCCTTTTGTTCTTCAAAGGCTTTCAGATACGCGGGCTTGTAATGTTCCGGCTTTATCTGTTCAAAGGGAGGAACGCCAAAGGGTGTGTCAAATTCATTCAGAAGCGGATTGTCGCTTTTTTCTTTCCTGTTGCATGAGGTGAAAATGACTGAAGCCATAATGATAAGAAAAGCTAATTTTTTCATCATAATTTAGTTTGAATTTTAAACCCACATGACTGGAAATTATATAAATACATCTTTGAGTATCTCATACATGTGGGTTTTATATAATGTTAAAGATTGGTTGGTTATTACACCGACCGGTAAGATACAAAGATTAAAAATTC
>JAAYQC010000140.1 GCA_012519515.1 Bacteroidales bacterium
CGACAAGCCGGTACTTTCGCCGTCCCTCTTTTCCAAAAAGATATTTCCGCATCTCAACCAGGGCAGGCCGGTTTTTTTCATTCTGATAGACAATCTCAGGTTCGACCAGTGGAAGATGATAGCCTCTGAACTTGCAGGCATCTACAGGGTTATTGAGGAAGACATCTATTTCAGCATACTGCCTACAGCCACTCAGTACAGCAGGAATTCCATCTTTTCCGGGCTGATGCCTTCGGCCATAGCAGCCATCCTTCCGGAACTATGGGTTGAGGACGATGAAGAGGAGGGTAAGAACAATTTTGAAGAGGAACTGTTCAGATACCAGCTTACCAGGAAGGGTTTAAGGCCCAAATGGTCTTATAATAAAATCATAAGCAACCAGGATGGACGAAAGGTGAACGACAGGATCAGACAGTTACTCGACAATGACCTCAATATCCTTATATACAATTTCGTTGATATGCTTTCGCATGCCAGGACGGAGATCGGTCTGATCAGGGATCTTGCAAACGACGAGAAAGCATACAGGAGTCTTACCCGTTCGTGGTTCGTGCATTCTCCCCTTTACGAGCTGCTGACCACACTTACATCGCAACAGGTGAAGATCATTTTCAGCACCGATCACGGTACCATAAGGGTTCAGAACCCTGTCAAGGTTGTCGGCGACAGAAGAACTTCATCGAACCTGAGGTACAAGATGGGAAGGAATCTCGATTACAACCCCAGGCAGGTATTCGAGCTGAAATATCCCGAGAAGGCAGGGCTCCCGAAGACAAACATTACTTCAAAATATATCTTTGCCCTGAACAAGGATTACCTGGTTTACCAGAACAACTTCAACTATTATGCAGGGTATTACAAGGACACCTTCCAGCACGGCGGAATATCGATGCAGGAAATACTTCTTCCCGTTGCCCTGCTTGAGCCGGTTTCCTAACCAGTAAATGCGACCGGGATGAGAATTCTGATCAACGATAAAAAGCATCTGCCCGCTGCCGCGAAAAAAATCATTTCCCTTGCATCAGGGAAAAAACACTTTGCCTTTTACGGAGCCATGGGTTCAGGCAAAACCACCATCATTAAGGCCATTTGCAGGGAACTCGGGGCGGAAGATATTGTCAGCAGTCCGACCTTCAACATGGTAAACGAGTACAGGACCACCGGCGGGGAAACGATTTATCATATTGATTTTTACAGGATCAGAAAGCCCGAAGAGGCACTTGATTTCGGGATCGAAGAGTATTTCGCGAGCGGATCGTATTGCTTCATGGAATGGCCCGAGCTTATTGGAGCCTTTCTTCCTCCCCTGGTTCTGAATGTCAGGATCACGGTGGGCGACAAAGAACAAAGGATCGTCGATATTTTGTAATCCTTGTCCTGATCAGGCATTTTCTTATATTTGAAGAAATAACACTAGCGCCAAATGAACGAGAAGGCAAAAAACGGCAGTCATGGTTTCAGCAATGTCTCACTGCTTCCACAGGAAGAACAGCTCGATACGGCTATCAGGCACAAAAAGATCTCGATAGGGATCCCCAACGACAAGAAAAACGATGAGAAAAGGGTGGCGCTGACACCTGAAGCGGTCTACCAGCTGGTTGAAAGCGGGAATGAAGTAATCTTGCAAAAGGGAGCCGGTGCCGGTGCAAATTATTCTGACAAGGATTACAGCGAAAACGGGGCGATGATAACGGAATCGCCTGCAAGGGTTTTCAGTGCCGACGCGGTAATAAAAGTAGCTCCCTTCACCAACCAGGAAGCTGACTACCTCAAGGGCAACCAGATAGTTATGTCGTTCCTGAATGTGCTTCAGCTGAACGAGGAGACTCTAGCCAAGCTCATAAGGAAAAAGGTCACTGCAATCGCGCTTGAAAAGATAAAGGACAGCAACGGAGTTATGCCGGTTATGGAATCTATGAGCGAGATAAGCGGAGTGACCTCTGTGCTGATAGCTTCCGATTACCTGAGCAATCATCATGGCGGCAAAGGTGTGCTGCTCGGCGGGATCACGGGTGTCACTCCGACCGACGTGGTTATAATCGGAGCCAACACTGCCGGGGAATACGCCGCCAGGGCAGCCCTGGGACTGGGGTCGCAGGTAAAGATATTCGATCAGTCGCTTCACAACCTGAGGCGTTTTCAGAATCTGATAAACCAGCGCTTGCAGACATCCGTATTTCATCCCCAGGTACTGAAAAAGGCGATTAAGTCGGCTGATGTTCTTATAGGCGCTATTGAACTCGAAGATCTGCGTCCCTGGTATTACATCACCGAAGATATGGTCAAAACCATGAAGAAAGGCTCGGTGATAATCGACCTCAGCATCGACAGGGGCGGATGCATTGAAACCACCGAATGCAGGGCTCTCCGGGACCCGGTGTATGAAAAACACGGTGTTGTGCATTTCTCTGCCTGGAACCTGCCGTCGAGAGTCGCCCGTACAGCTTCAATTGCCCTTAGCAACATCTTCAATCCGCTTTTAAAGGAGATAGCTGAAGCCGGAGGCATTACCCAGCTTCTGAAAAACGACAGGGGGATGCGAAACGGGGTTTATCTCTTCAACGGAATCCTGACCAACGAGACACTCGGGCAGAAGTTCGGGGCAATATCGAAGGACCTCGATCTCCTTATATCAGCTTTCTGACAATCACTCGTAAGAAAGCGTTGCGCTGCCTCCGCCGGGAATGATTGTGGCACGCCGTCCCAGGTAGAAAGCCCTGTTGTCCTTTACATGGCCCGCGGGAAAACCAAAGAATACAGGATAGTCATAATCCCTGACAGCTTCGGCTATGGTCGTCTAAGCACTTTTGCCCCATCTGACCGAAGTATGGCGCATCTTCGACAAACCGCCGACAAGAAGGGCAGCCAGTCCTTCGAGTTTCCCTGCCAGCCTGAGCGATATCATCATCCTGTCGATGTGGTAAAAATACTCTCCCACATCCTCTATAAACAGTATTTTACCTCTTGTATCAGGCATTGCCTGGGTACCGGCAAGGCTGAACAAAAGCGTCAGGTTTCCCCCTGTCACTTCACCCCTCACCCTGGCCGGCCGGATAAATTTCCCTTCCCACGAAAGCGCTTTGAAGTTGCCGCCAAGGGCATCCCGAAGGGTTTCAAATGAAGCTCTTGTCTTATCCGGATCCATGAAATGAAGAGGCATTTCGCCGTGTACCGACATGATGCCGCAAACCTGGTTAAGCCACATGTGAAGCACGGTAATATCGCTGAAGCCCGCGTACCATTTCGGATGGCTTTTCAGGGGAGCGAAATCGATCCTGTCAATTATCCTTGAAAGCCCGTACCCGCCCCTGGAACAGAAAACAGCCTTTATCCTGCTGTTTCCTGTCATATCATTGAGATCGGAGATCCTCTCATCGTCGGTCCCGGCAAAGGGACCGCATTTCTTCAGAAGATTTTTTCCTGTCCTGACTTTCAATCCCCACTCCTCAAGGAAAACAACTGCCTGATTGATTCTGTCTTCGCTGATTGCCCAGGACGGGGAAACTATTGCCACTTCATCGCCTTTCTTCAGAAACGGCGGCTGTATTTTTTTCTTTGACATCCGAAAGCTTATATCCCGTAAAAATAATCCATATCGTCAATCATTACAACCGGCTGAATAAACATTATCTTTGTGATTTTTAAAAAAAGACCATTTTTGAAGATGAAGAATTACAAGAGATACCTTATTACCTCGGCTCTGCCATACGCCAACGGGCCGCTGCATATCGGCCACCTTGCCGGAGTCTACGTCCCTTCCGACATTTATACAAGATATCTGAGACTTAAGGGTGTTGACGTTATATCGATCTGCGGATCGGACGAACACGGTGTTCCCATAACCCTCAAGGCAAGAAATGAAGGTATCACACCACAGGAAGTGGTCGACCGTTATCATGCCATCAACAAAAAGGCATTTGAGGATTTCGGTATCGCCTTTGATATTTATTCGCGAACCTCCAACAAGATACATTATGAAACGGCATCCGACTTCTTTCTGACTTTGTACAAAAAGGGAGAATTCATTGAAAAAACAAGCGAACAATATTATGATGAAGAGGCCGGCTGTTTTCTTGCCGACCGGTATATAATCGGCACCTGCCCTCACTGTGGAAATGAAAATGCCTATGGCGACCAGTGCGAGAAATGCGGTAACTCACTCAGTCCGAATGATCTTATCAATCCCCGTTCCACAATCAGCGGGAGTGAGCCTGTTATGAGGGAAACCCTTCACTGGTACCTTCCTCTCGACAAGTATGAAGGATGGCTCCGCCAATGGATACTTGAGGATCACAAGGAATGGAAGACCAATGTCTACGGTCAGTGCAAGTCGTGGATCGATCAGGGGCTTCAGCCAAGAGCCGTAAGCCGCGACCTTGACTGGGGAGTTCCCGTTCCTGTTGAAGGTGCAGAAGGCAAGGTACTCTATGTCTGGTTTGATGCTCCCATCGGCTATATTTCCGCGACCAGGGAGCTGACTCCCGACTGGGAGAAATACTGGAAAGATCCTGAAACGAAGATGGTTCACTTTATCGGAAAGGACAATATAGTTTTTCACTGCATAATTTTCCCCTCCATGCTCAGGGCCGAGGGATCCTATATTCTTCCCGACAACGTTCCGGCAAACGAGTTCCTCAATCTCGAGAACGACAAGATATCAACCTCGAGGAACTGGGCGGTATGGCTTCACGAATACCTTGAGGATTTCCCGGGCAAGCAGGATGTGCTCCGGTACTCACTTTGCTCCAATGCGCCGGAAACCAAAGACAACGATTTCACATGGAAGGATTTCCAGGCACGCAACAATAATGAACTGGTTGCAATACTGGGAAATTTTGTGAACCGCGCTCTTGTCCTTACCGGTAAGTATTACGACGGATTTGTTCCGGAAAGGAATGAAACCACGGAATTTGACAGGTCGGTATTGGATGAAATATCAAGGCTAAAGACGAATGTGGAAGAGAGTCTTGAATCGTACCGTTTCAGGGAAGCGCTCAGGGAAGCAATGAATCTGGCACGGCTGGGCAACAAGTATCTTGCTGATTCGGAGCCCTGGAAGCTCGTGAAGACCGATCCCGATCGTGTCAGGACAATAATGAACATCTCAATGCAGATCACTGCCAACCTGACAATAGTGCTTCAGCCTTTCCTTCCGTTCTCGATGGAGACCCTGAGGAAATGGATCAGGATGGAACTAAGACCATGGAGCGATGCGGGAAGGGACGATCTGCTCCCGGCAGGTCACCGTATAGGGAAACCTGGGCTTCTGTTCGAAAAGATTGAAGACGCAGATATTGAAAAGCAGATAAACAAGCTTATGTCATCCAGAAAGGCGAATGAAGCCGCGGCAGTTCAGGCGGCTCCCGCGAAAGATACTGTATCGTTCGACGATTTCACCAGGATCGATATTAGGACGGCAACCATCCTGGAAGCCGAGAAAGTTCCGAAGACGACCAGGCTTCTGAAGTTAAAAATTGATACAGGTCTCGATATCAGAACAATAGTGTCAGGTATCGCCGAGTATTATAATCCTGCTGACATTGTAGGCAGGCAGATATCGATAGTTGCAAACCTTGAGCCGAGGAAGATCAAGGGAATAGAGTCGAAAGGGATGATACTGATGGCTGAAGATAAGGATGGAAAGCTTGTTATGGTTAGCCCGGAATCTCCAGTAAGCAACGGAAGCACCATAAAATAATCTATCTCCCCGTGGATACCCAGGCTCCGGGGAATTTCCCGGATATGCTGTCGCGGGTCCGCACTGCCTGTTCCTTGCTTGAGCAGATCATGGCCTTCACTCTGAAGAAACCGTTTGGTGCCAGTTGCATTTCTGGTTCATAACCGTCGGCCTTCAGTTCTTTTATATGCGTAAGGGCATTATCTTCCGATTTAAAGCTCCCGGTTATTACTGAATATCTGATCCCGCTTACCGGCACCGTTCCAGCTTCATCTACAGCGGACGATTCAGCTGCAGGTTCCGGTAAAGCTGCGTCAGCCTGATAAATTTCTGCTGCCGGTTCTGCCTTAATCTCCTTTTCTATGGCCATCCTGTTATTTTCAAACTCAGCCGTAACCAGCGGGTTGAGAGATGTAGTCTCAACGCCCTGACGCGTGAGCTCTGACCTGAAAGGAACCGCGATCAGGAGGGCCAGGACGGGAATAAGCACCGCCGCTCTCCAGAGATTCCTTCGCGCGGAGTTCTGCTTTATTGTTTCCCTGGAAAAACGTCCGGTTACCCTCTTCCTTACATCGTATTCCCTGGGCGGATTCCAGTGGAAGGGTTCGAGCCCGAAAGAACCCGTATGATAATTGATACCGGCTTCAGGTTCAAACTCCACATTGTTCTCATGGTTGTTCACGAATGTGCCTATATGGTCAAACACTACCTGGCGGCCCGATGAAAGCTTTTCCATGATGTCATTGGAAAATTCCTCGACCAGGCGGCGCGAGTCAGCATAGTTGAGCCCCGTAGCCATCGAGATCCTGCCTATAAGCAATCCGTCGTTATGGTTCAGGTTTCTGTTGAAGGAGATTTGCTTAAGAGGGGGATAGTAGAGACCTGTCTTATTGTCGAGCCGGGCAGGTGTAAAATTTCCAATGAATCCTCCAAAGCCCGGAACAATGACACAATCGTGGCTGAACAGCAATTCCCTTATGAAAGCTTTAATATCCAAAACAAGGTCTCTTAAACTGCGCACAAAATAAAGCCTTCAGGGAGGCTTTCCCTAAAAAAACACCTGCATCTTATCAACATTTTAAGAACACGTTTTTATCAATCTGTCAGTAAGCCATTTCACGAACAGACAGGTCTCATCAGGGGATATTTCAGGCGAAAAACATTATCTTCGTAAGCTAATATATTCTATTCGCATGAGAGAGATCCAGATGGTTGACCTGAAGACCCAGTATGAGCGTCTGAAGCCGGATATTGACAATGCAATCTTTTCGGTAATCAACGCGTCATCGTTTATAAGAGGACCGGGGGTAAAGCTTTTTGAGGGAGAGCTCCGGGAATACCTTGGTGTGAGAAATGTCGTTTCATGCGGCAATGGCACCGATGCCCTTCAGATAACAATGATGTCGCTGGGTCTGAAGCCGGGGGATGAGGTGATAACTACCAATTTCACCTTTATAGCAACGCTTGAGACCGTGGCTCTTCTGGGAATGAAACCTGTGATTGTCGAGCCCGATCCCGGAACTTTCAATATCTCTGTTGAAGGGATAGCCAGGGCTATTACCGGGAAAACCAGGGCGATAATCCCGGTTCATCTGTTCGGCCAGTGCGCCCGTATGGATGAGATCATGAAACTTGCAGCTGATAACAAACTGTTTGTTATCGAGGATGCTGCTCAGGCTGCCGGAGCCGATTATATCTTTCCCGACGGAACAAGAAAGAAAGCCGGGACAATAGGAACCGCGGGGACAACATCATTTTTTCCCTCGAAGAATCTGGGATGCTATGGCGATGGTGGAGCCGTATTTACCAACGACGACGAACTCGCTTCCAAAATAAGGAGCATTGCCAACCACGGCATGAAAGTGAAATATCATTACAACGACATCGGTGTCAACTCAAGGCTCGACACATTACAGGCTGAAATACTGAGAGTCAAGCTGAAGCATCTCGACAGCTTCAACAGGGCACGCCAGGATGTGGCCGCCTTTTACGACAGCTCATTTTCGGGATGCAGTCAGATAGAGATCCCTGAAAGAGAGGATAATTCTACTCATATCTTTCATCAGTATAGCATTAAAGTCAGAAACGGACTGAGGGATGAGCTGAAGAAATACCTTCAGGAACACAATATCCCTTCAATGGTTTATTATCCGGGGCCTCTTCACATGCAGAAAGCCTACAGCTATCTCGGTTACGGGGAAAATGATTTTCCAGTGACAACAAGACTGTGCAGGGAAGTCCTTTCGCTTCCTGTTCACACCGAGATGGAACATGATCAGCTGAAGTACATTACAGATACCGTACTTGAATTCTTTGAAAAGCAGAAATAATGGAAAAGGAATATTTCGCCCACGAAACAGCTGTCATTGATGATGGCGTCAATATCGGAAAGGGAACGAAAATATGGCACTTCAGCCATATCATGACAGGTTCGGTAATCGGTAAGAATTGCAATATCGGGCAGAACGTGGTAATATCGCCCGGGGTAAAGCTGGGAAACAACGTTAAGGTTCAAAATAATGTATCGGTCTACACGGGTGTTATTTGTGAAGATGACGTTTTTCTCGGACCTTCGATGGTCTTTACCAACGTTGTGAATCCCAGGAGTGCAGTAAACAGGAGAGATAAATACGAAGAAACCCTGGTGGAGAAGGGAGCCACCATAGGGGCAAACGCGACCATTGTCTGCGGTCACAAAATAGGCAGATTTGCTTTCATCGGGGCCGGAGCCGTGGTAACCAAAGATGTAAAACCCTATTCCCTGGTTGTGGGGAATCCCGCGCGTCATACAGGATGGATGAGCGAATACGGCCACAAGCTGAATTTCGATGCCGGAGGTTTTGCAGTCTGTCCCGAAAGCGGTGAAAAATATTCGTTAAAGGATGGTATTGTTAATAAAATAACAGAATGATATAATTGATAATTTTATACATCGTTGCAGACAGTCATTATAATTTATTGCAAATAAAGATATTATGGAATCAACCCCAAAAAATTTCGGTCTGATAGGCATAGCAGGGTATATTGCCGTACGTCACCTGAAAGCAATCAAGGATACAGGCAACAATCTTCTGGCGAGCCTCGACAAGTTTGACTGTGTCGGTTTGCTTGACGGGTATTTTCCCCAAAGTGACTTTTTTGTTGAGTTTGAAAGGTTTGACAGGCATTTCGACAAACTTAAAAGGCTCGGTACCAAGATTGATTATGTCAGCATCTGTTCCCCGAACTATCTTCACGATTCACACATCAGGTTTGCACTTAGGCAGCAGGCTGATGCCATCTGCGAGAAACCCATAGTGCTGAATCCCTGGAACGTGGATGCACTTCAGGAAATTGAGAATGAAACCGGCAGGAAGACATACACCATACTTCAGCTACGTCTTCATCCCGCCATCAGGGCTCTCAGGGAAAAGATAAGCAAAGGCCCAAAAAACAAGATGTATGATATCGACCTCACCTATATTACAAGCAGGGGGAACTGGTATTACATTTCCTGGAAAGGTGATATTCAGAAATCGGGTGGTGTTGCCACCAATATAGGCATTCATTTCTTCGACATGCTCGGATGGATCTTCGGAGATACCACCAAGAACATAGTTCATTTGTCGCAGCCCAACAAAGCCGCCGGTTACCTGGAGCTGGAAAACGCGAGGGTCAGGTGGTTCCTCAGCCTTGATGCCGCCGACCTGCCTCAGGCAGCAAGGGAAGCCGGCAAGAGAACTTACAGGTCAATTTTTGTAGAAGGTGAGGAGGTGGAGTTCAGTGACGGTTTCGGGGAGCTTCACACAACGTCGTACCAGGAAATACTGGCAGGAAGGGGCTTTGGACTCAACGATGCAAGGCAATCGGTGATAACAGCCTTCACCATAAGGAATTCCAATCCCGTGGGACTCGTCGGCGACTATCACCCGATGCTAAGAATTACAGACAAGAAAAAACATTCAAAATAGATCATGAGAAAGAATAAAATACTTGTAACAGGAGGAACGGGATATATAGGCTCCCACACGGCGGTGGAACTTATGGAGGAAGGATTTGATGTTGTCATCGCCGACAATCTGTACAATTCAGAGGCAGTGGTTATCGACCGTATTGCTTCCATTACCGGTAAAAAACCGGCGCTTTCGGTGTTTGATCTCTGCGACCGTGAAAAGCTTGATGCCTTCCTTGATGAGCATGGGGATATATCAGGCATTATTCACTTTGCCGCGTACAAGGCTGTAGGAGAATCAGTTCACAAGCCTCTCGAATATTACCGCAACAACCTGGTATCGCTCATGAATCTTCTTGATGCCATGAAAAAGCGGGGCATTCCCCATTTCGTTTTCTCATCGTCCTGCACTGTTTACGGTCAGCCCGACAAGCTTCCCGTTTCAGAGGATGCTCCGGTAAAGCCTGCAATGTCGCCCTACGGGAACACAAAGCAGATTGGCGAGGAGATCATCCGCGACACCATGTCGGTTGGCGAGGGAATAAATGCCATATCGCTAAGGTATTTCAATCCCATTGGAGCTCATCCTTCGGCATTGATTGGCGAACTGCCCAGGGGTGTCCCTGAAAATCTTGTTCCGTTTATAACCCAGACGGCCTACGGACTCCGAAAGGAACTCAAGGTATTCGGCAATGACTACAACACCCCCGATGGTTCCTGTATCAGGGATTACCTCCACGTGGTCGATCTTGCGAAGGCGCATGTTACAGCAGTAAAAAGGCTTCTTGAAGGAAAAAACAAGACATCCTATGAGGTATTCAACCTTGGCACCGGGAAAGGTGTCTCGGTACTTGAAGCCATAAGGTCCTTCGAACGGGTTTCGGGTATAAGCCTCAACTACCGGATCACAGACCGGAGGGAGGGCGATATTGAGCAAATCTGGGCTGATCCTTCATATGCCAACAAAGAACTGGGATGGAGAACCGTAAGCACACTCGATGAAGCCATGCTTACAGCCTGGGAATGGGAAAAATACATCAGGAAACAGTAATAAAATGGGAACTTCAAAAACACTTCTTATCACCGGAGGAGCCGGTTTTATCGGTTCTCATGTCGTTAGGCGTTTTGTAAGGGGATATCCCGGCTACAGGATTGTCAATGCCGACAAACTGACCTATGCAGGAAACCTCGAGAACCTGACCGACATCGAGAATTACCCGAATTATGCCTTCGAAAGGGCCGACATAGTGAACAAGCCACGGGTTACGGAGCTTTTCAGGAAATACGACTTTGACGCTGTCATCCATCTTGCCGCCGAATCGCATGTCGACAGGTCAATAAGCTCACCCGACGATTTTGTTTTCACGAACATTGTCGGTACGGTCAACCTTCTCAATGCAGCTCTTGCCACATGGAAGGACAGGCCCGCGGGAAAACTATTCTACCATATATCGACCGACGAGGTTTACGGCTCGCTTGGCGATGAAGGACTCTTCACCGAAGATTCACCCTATGATCCCAAAAGTCCGTATTCCGCGTCAAAAGCCGCTTCCGACCACATGGTAAGAGCCTACGGCCACACCTTCGGCCTGCCGGTGATAATCTCAAACTGTTCGAACAACTACGGGCCGAACCAGTTCCCCGAGAAGCTGATTCCGCTTGTAATCAACAACATAAGAAACAACAGGCCTATTCCTGTTTATGGCAGGGGCGAGAATGTCCGCGACTGGCTTTATGTTGAGGACCATGCCGCGGCCATCGACCTTATATTTCACGGGGGAAAAGAAGGTACGACCTACAACATCGGGGGTAACAATGAATGGAAGAATATTGACCTGATCTTGCTTCTTTGCAGCATTCTCGACAGAAAGCTTGGAAGGCCCTCAGGCGCTTCCGAAAAGCTTATCACCTTTGTGAAGGATCGTCCCGGACATGATCTGAGATATGCCATTGATTGCTCCAGACTGCGTTCGGAACTCGGATGGAAGCCCATTCCGGATTTTGCGGAAGGTCTTGAAAAGACCGTTGACTGGTATCTCTCCAACGACAAGTGGCTCGCGGGAGTAATATCGGGAGACTATGAGAAGTATTACGAGAAGATGTATTCCGGCAGATAGCCGTCAGCTGCTGATTCTTGAAATCCTTTCTATCAGTTCATTTCCCAGGGCGTTTTTCTGCTCTATATGATCCTGGATTGCAGAGACTACGCTGTTTGACTCGAAAGCACCCCTCACTTGTTCAAAGTCGAGTTTCTTAACCTCCTCGCCGCCGTCAATCCCGAATCCGGTCATCGACGACAGTGTGAATTCTTTCCTGGCGTCCTCATAAAGCAGCTTATCGAGATCGATAACGCTCTTTTTCCAGCGTTCGGTTATCTTAATGACATCGGCAGCCGTGAAATCCTTCACCTTCTTGCCTTCCTCCTGCTCAATCCTTTCGCAGGCCCAGGTCCACTCCCACTTGTAATATGACTGGTGCATCTTCCTGAACGCCTCGGCCACTCCCTCAACAGTGCTTACCTCACCTTTTTCAATATCGTCCAGGAGCTTGTCGACAGCCCTGACAGGAGCTATCAGTCCCGCGAGGTCGACCCACTCGCCCTTACCCATTGACTGATCGGGCTTTAACCTTTGTTGAAGCTCACTGTTCGATTTGAATTCAGTATGCTCGAGGCGTTTTATGAGTGAGTTTCCCAGGAATTTATCTATTCCGGTCTGGTATATCTGAATTCCCTTTTCCAGGCAAGCACCATTGATTTTCATGTTATTGTATGAATAGGAGCCTGAAACAGGACCTGATACCGATTTGAGTTTTTTCAGCAGCTCTCTCCCTTCGAACATCTTTCTTATAGTATAGGGGCTGAGAAGGTTGAAGTTCACCTGATCGAGTTTCTCGGGGTCTTTTCGCCGGTCGCGCAAGGGCCACTTCTGAGCATCCCTTATGGTTCCCACGCTCCGCAGGTTTATACCCGGAACAAGAATGCTTTCATCATTGTTCTCAATAAGGTACGAGAAGGGAAGGGATGAGGTATCCATATTCTTGACGTGACGTCCCATTATTAGGGTGTAGGGACCAATCCGCGCGGGCCACAGCACATACGAATCGCTTGTTGTCTTGGAACCTCTTTCCATTATGCCCTGATGTATCGGCCCGAGCTTGTACATGTGGTTGCTCTGGTTCGAGCCGCTTCCTGCATTCATGAACGAAAAGATACCGGCAATGAGAAGGGTCGATTTATGGTGAGTAACCGTGTATGGCCCTGCAAATATAGAACAGGCTTCCCCGTGATATCCTCCACAATTGGCAAAAAACAGGGAGTTTTCAGCTGAATAGTGCTTCGCGAGAACGCAGCCCTGGCCAATGAAACACTTGTCGATAAGGGTCGATTCGGTAACAATGGAACCGGAACAGACTATGAAATATTCCATGATCACTCCGGGACCGATAAAGACAGGATCTTCAGCACAACTGTTTATTGAACCTTCATAGAGGTTAATTGCCCCGTCGATCCTGGTATGAGGACCGATTCTGACATTCCTGATATTACGGCAGCTTACTATTTTCGAACCATCACCGATGCTACCCATGTTCGACCTGATAGATTCGGAATAGTCGCTGACCATTTTTTCCATATTCAGGATTGCCTTGCACCTGTGCCGGTATAGCGCTATAATATAAGCTTCGTGTGCCGAGAGCTTATCCCAGATCCTGACGGCTCTCCCACCGGTTTCATTCAGCACTGCCACACTGGTACCGTTGCCGAAGGTCGACATTCCTTCAGTGTGTATCTTGCTGCAGTTCCTGATAACAACATTGTCGCCTATATGGTAGTTGGCTATGTATTCACCTACGTTGCAGATCACCACATTCGATCCGATGGTGCAGTTATGGATATGGGCATTTGATATCCCCGATCTGATCAACACCCCCGATTCGTCGGTATGTGTCCCGTTCAGCCTTCCAAGCTTCACGGTGCCTGAGAAGGTTACGTTGACATATCTCGAAGGATCGAAACCCTCTGCGACCTGTACCCCCGACCAGTCATCACAGCTGCATCCGTTGTGTGTGAGGCTGTTGATTTCTTCCTTTGTCAGTGTCCTGTGTTTTATCGCGGACTTCATAAGAGGGATTTTTTCTGTTTGATCCAGGCAACTGTTCCGTACATATAGCCTGGAACCGATTATTAAAACAAGAAACGCTATTCGTTCCCCTTAGCTGAAAAAACGAAGAAAATCAGGAAAATATTGCAAAAAAAGGGAAGATCCCAGAGATGATCAGGATAGTAGCATATCGTAGAAATCATTGTATGCATCGATGTATCCTTCTTCATCCTGGACGGGCAGAACCGGTTTGCCTGTGTTATTGACGTGCTTTTCCAGTTCCGGATTTATCTTATCACTGCCGATGATAACGGCATCCGAGTGTTTTATTGCCAGTTTTGACACGTTCAGAAAGTCGGGGGTTTTGAGCAGCTTAAGGCTTTCCCCGTCGATCCCGTCGAACCTTAGCTTATCGGCAAAGCTGGCTCTGAAGGGAGTTTTAAAATCGTTATTGTAAACCGAGTAAATAATCTTGTAATTATTGAACAGCGGGTCATCGTGGTATATGCTCCTGAGGTAAACAGGCACCAGTGCGCTCATCCAGCCGTGGCAATGAACCAGGTCGGGGGCCCATCTTAGTTTTTTAACTGTCTCAATAACCCCGCGGGCAAAGAACAGGGCGCGTTCGTCATTATCTTCGAATTCCTTGCCTGAGGCATCGCACACCGTAAACTTTCTCTGGAAATAATCATCATTGTCAATAAAGTAGACCTGCATCCTTGCTGATTGTATTGATGCAACCTTTATAATGAGAGGACGATCGGTATCGTCTATGATGAGATTCATCCCCGAAAGTCGGATCACTTCATGCAGTTGGTTCCTTCTCTCGTTAATACATCCGTACCTCGGCATGAAGGTCCTGATCTCTTTTCCCCTTTCCTGAACCCCCTGTGGAAGATACCTTCCGATCTTGGATAATCTGTTTTCGGCTAAATATGGTGTAATCTCCTGCGAAATAAATAATACTTTTTTACTTTCCATTTACCCTCCTGGATATGCTATTTCTTAACAAGTTGCAAAGATAATAATAAAAAATGACAATATAATCAATGCATTGCATATGCTTTCCAGCAATAATGCCCTAAAATTTTTCTTTAATGCCTGTGTAACATGTTCTTTAATTTCTTTTAGGTTTGCATAAAAATACTTGTTAAATTAAAAAAGACATAAATACGAATAAACTGATCTGAGTTTGAGAAAATCATTAATACAGGCCGCCAAGGTTATTGCATTTCTGGCCGCAGGCATCCTTCTTCTTTGGATTGCTTTCAGGACCGTCGATTTTGAGTCGCTCAGGGAGAGCCTTATAGGTGCCAGTTACGAATGGCTGATAGTGTCGGTTCTTTTCGGGCTCATTGCTTACCTGAGCAGAGCCCGCAGATGGGTTATACTCATCAATCCCCTGGGTCACAACCCGGGATTTTGGAACACATTCCATTCAATGATGACGGGCTACCTGGCAAACCTGGTTCTTCCAAGGATAGGAGAAATAACAAGATGCGTTACTCTTGGCAAAAAGGAAAACATACCTGTCGATCAGCTTATCGGTACGGTTGTACTTGAGCGGACCATCGACTTATTATCGATA
>JAAYQC010000141.1 GCA_012519515.1 Bacteroidales bacterium
AGAAAAAGATTTCCGAGATGAAATCCGACTTTCTCAACAACATGACGCATGAGTTCAAGACCCCGATAGCAACCATATCTCTTGCTGCCGATACCATCACCAATCCCAAGGTGATAAATGACGAAAACAGTATCAGGCATTTCATCGGTATGATAAAAAAGGAGAACAGCAGGATGAACAAGAAGGTTGAGACGATTTTGCAGATTGCATCACTCGATAAGAAGGAGATCAATTTCAGGTTTGAAAATGTGTCGATGCATTCCATTATTACCAGGGCTGCAGAAGCCATTGAGATCCAGGTTCATCAGAAAAACGGCAGTCTGGATCTACGGCTGAATGCGTCCGCACCGGTTGTTTCAGGTGACCCGGAACACCTGTTCAACCTTGTAAACAATCTCCTTGACAATGCACTTAAATATTCACCGGAAATCCCTGAAATAACTGTTGAAACCTCCAATAATGACAGGGGACTAATCCTGTCTGTTTCTGACAAGGGAATCGGAATGAGTAAAAGTGTTCAGAGCAAGATTTTTGAAAGATTTTACAGGCAGACAAGCGGAAACATCCATGATGTGAAGGGTTTCGGGCTTGGCCTTAACTATGTAAGGGCTATTGTCGACGCCCACAGGGGCACAGTGACCATTACAAGTGAGCCGGGAAAGGGAAGCCGATTCGATGTGTTCCTGCCATTTAACAATGAAAACTGATATTAGATGAAATCAGCCCGGATTTTTCTTGTTGAAGATGACCTGAGCTTCGGTTCGGTCCTTAAGTCCTACCTGGAGCTTAATGATTTTCAGGTCGACTGGGTTGATGACGGCAAGTATGCCGTCGATCACTTCAGGAAAGGGGCTTTCGAGATCTGCATTCTCGATGTAATGCTTCCGCACGTCGACGGATTCACGATTGCCAGGGAAATAAGGAAGATAAACAACCTCGTCCCGATAATATTCCTTACCGCCAAGAAGATGAAGGAAGATGTTCTTAAAGGTTACGGGGTAGGCGGGGATGATTATGTTACCAAACCTTTTGACACCGACATCCTTCTGGCAAAAATCAAGGCCATTATGACCCGCCGTGATTTCCAGACGGGTACAAGGGATGTATTCGAAATCGGGAAATTCGTATTCAATTCCAAGTTGCGGACACTTACCATCGGCGACGATGAAAGGAAGCTTTCACCCAAGGAAGCTCAGCTTCTGGAACTTCTGGCGCTTAATCCCAACGAGCTGATAAGCAGGGAAGTGGCTTTGAAGAAAATATGGGGTTCAGATGATTATTTCACTGCCAGGAGCATGGATGTCTATATCACAAAACTCAGGAAATTCCTTTCAGACGACCCAAACCTCAATATCAAGAACATACACGGCGCCGGCTTTCAGCTTATAATCAGGGACGATCCGGCCGGAGACTGATTCTGTTGAACTGACGCGGAAGCAACCGATCCCGTGTCGGAAATCGCGATTATTGCTATTGTAACAGGCCTGTCATCCGCGAAAGAAGCCCTTGTTCCGACTCAGATCGTCAGCTTCAGATTGTTAACAACTTTGCAAGCTTTCAACAATCCGGGGTTTGGGCATGCCGGATTGCTCCATCCATTTTTCCTATTTTTGCGGAAATGACAGGAAGGTGAGAAAGAATGAATATATATTGTTGATTCTGCTTTTTTCAGTAATGACCTCCTGCAGGGTCTCAAGGCCTATGATTGCACCTGCTTCGGGCAATGGCCTGCCGGAAATCTATATTAACCAGTACCGCGATATTGCTATCAGCGAAATGAAAAGAACGGGAGTTCCGGCAAGTATAACCCTTGCACAGGGGATGGTTGAATCGGACTACGGGAGAAGTACCCTTGCCAGATTGGGAAACAATCATTTCGGGATTAAATGCCACAACGGGTGGAAGGGGCAGACAATGAGAAAGCATGACGACCGGAGGAATGAGTGCTTCAGAAAATACAACAGCGCTCTGGAATCCTATTATGATCACTCTGATTTCCTCAGATCCGGATCGCGCTACGCTTTTTTGTTCGATCTCGATCCGCTTGATTATAAGGCCTGGGCACGCGGACTCAAAAAAGCAGGTTATGCCACCAATCCCGATTATGCCAATATGCTGATCAGAAAGATTGAAGAGAACAGGCTTTACGAGTTCGACAGGGGGATTACCTCCACTGTTGCCCGGGTACAGCAGACAAAACCTCGGGAAACAGCACCTGCCAGGACCACTGAAGCAAGCACTTCCGTACCGGCTCAGTCCACTGCAACCCCGCCTGCAACACCTCCGGCCCAGACCACTTCAACACCTCCGGCCCAGGATGCTGTAACTTTTGGAGATATCATGGCCAGGGTGCCAAGGATAATGGAAAATAACAGGGTTCGTTATATTGTTGTAAGGGAGGGAGATACGCGTGAAAAGCTGGAAAAGGAATTTAAGCTCCTGAAGTTTGAACTTCCGCGCTTCAATGACCTGAGCGATGCTTTTGTTCCACAGGCGGGGCAGACTCTCTATATAGAACCGAAAAAGGACAAGGCTGCTGCCGGATTGAATTATCATACCGTAAAGGCCGGTGAGACCATGCATTTTATCTCGCAGAAATACGCGGTCAGGCTTAAGAGTCTTCTTGAGATGAACCGTGTTGAGAATGGATATGAACCATTGGCCGGCGATAAAATATGGCTCCGGGAAACGAAACCCGCGGAATGATATTGATAAATTGATACAAGTCCTGAACAGTCCCGTTCATTCTTCTGCAATGGAATAATCTTCAATTTTGAATCCTCTCAGGAAATCTGCGGTGCCAAGCCTTTTTTTACCTTCAAGCTGAAGACTGAGTATATTCACGAATCCTCCCCTGCAGGCAATTTTTAAAAAGCTTTTACGGTCCGTAATGATTTGTCCCGGGCTGAGATTATGTTCCTGCGTTTACGGCCGGGCTTCATATATCTTGAAACTTAGGGTTTTTGAATCTTTTCTGAAAGCCGATCTGGCACAGGGATAGTTTGCAAGTCCCCTGATTAGATTATGAATTCTGTGTGCTTCCATGTTCCAGTCTATTATACAGAATTCGGGAAATATCTTTGGGGCTTTAAACAATGTTTCACCGGGCATCATGAAATCTGACTGCGGTCTTGGTTTTATTGAACCGACGGCTATTCCTTCGAGAGTGTTTATTACCAGACTGGCGCCATGTTTCATAAGCTTATCATGAAGGTCGGATGCATTTTCAAAAGGAAATACCGGTACTTCCCGGCGGAGAAGGATATTTCCGGTGTCAGTTTTTTCATCAATCAGGAATGTGCTTACCCCGGTAGTCTTCTCTCCGTTGATAATAGCATGGTTTATCGGGGCTGCACCCCTGTACTGCGGGAGCAAAGAGGCATGAAGGTTAATGGTTCCTTTTGGCGGCAGTGTCCAAACCTCCCGTGGAAGCATTCTGAAAGCAACAACCACGAAGATATCGGCATTAAGACGGCGGAGTCTGTCGATAAATACCGGGCACTTCAGGTCTTCAGGCTGAAGTATGGGGAGACTGTTGGCTTCGGCAAAAAGTTTGACGGCTGATTTTTTGACGGTCATTCCGCGCCCTGCCGGTTTGTCGGGCGATGTTACTACTGCAAGCACATTGTACCCGTTCATAAGCAACGAACCGAGAGTTGCGACGGCAAATTCGGGTGTCCCCATGTACACCACTTTCAGGTTTTTCATAGATTGTATCAGACCTTAATTACAATAAATCTGCAAAATAATTCAATCCTTTGAAATGTGCTTGTAGCAGGTAAGGTTATGACCCATTTTGCTGGCCTTTGTCTCAAGGTAAAATTCATTGTACTTGTTTGCAGGTATAACCAGCGGGATGGTTTCGACTATCTGTATACCATATCCCTCAAGGCCTGCTCTTTTGACAGGGTTGTTTGATATAAGTCTTATCTTTCCGAGACCGAGTTCCCTCATGATACTGGCGCCCACGCCGTAATCCCTTTCATCTTCACCGAAACCAAGTTTAAGGTTTGCCTGGACAGTATCCATGCCTTCATCCTGCAGTTTGTAAGCCCTAATTTTGTTAAACAGGCCGATGCCCCTGCCTTCCTGATTAAGATATATCACAGCCCCTTTACCTTCAGCCTCTACCATTTCCATGGCTTTGTGGAGCTGGGCCCCGCAGTCACATCTCAATGAGTTGAAAATATCGCCGGTAAAACACGAGGAGTGGAGCCTTACCATAACCGGTTCATCCTTGGTCCATTTTCCTTTTACCAAGGCAGCATGCTCCATTTTATTGTTTTTCTGACGAAATGCTATGAACTCAAATCTGCCATATTCCGTCGGGAGTTTCACTGCATCGCCTCTTTCAATAATGGAGTCCCTTTCAAGTCGGTATTTGATAAGATCCCTGATGGCAATAATCTTTATATTGAACTTCTGTCTCAGTTTTTCAAGATCAGGGAGCCTTGCCATTGTACCGTCGTCATTCATGATTTCCACAAGGGCGCCGCCGGGTTGCAGTCCGGCCATTCTTGTCAGGTCAACAACAGCCTCGGTATGTCCGGCCCTTCTAAGCACTCCCTTCGATTTTGCCTTGAGCGGGAAAATATGTCCGGGACGCCCGAGGTCAAGCGGTTTGGTTGCAGGATCAACAAGGGCCTTGATGGTCAGCGCCCTGTCCTTTGCCGAAATACCTGTAGTGGTTTCGGGCCCCAGGAGATCGACGGTAACTGTGAATTGTGTCTCGTGCAGCGAGGTGTTAACTCCAACCATAAGATCCAGTTCCAGCTCTTCGCACCTCTCCTCAGGAAGTGGTGCACAGATGAGTCCGCGGCCATGCTTGGCCATGAAATTTACAATTTCCGGTGTAATGAGTTCAGCCGAACAGATGAAATCACCTTCATTCTCCCTGTCTTCATCATCCACAACTATTACCACTTTTCCCTGACGGATGTCCTGGATGGCTTCTTCAATCGTGTTAAGCTTAATTTCCATATTTTTCAGATTTTCTTTTCTTCAACTGAATACCTGCGCCGGGTTCCGATTATAAATAACCTGTAAAGGTAATCCTTAATCATTCTGAAAAACCCTAAGTAGGTTTCAATATTCATTATTACCGAATCGCTTGATGCCTTATATGTCAGGAATATCCCGACCGGCAGAAGTATATAGGTCGATGCCCACATACCGGCCACTGTGCTTATAAGGTTTTCTTCCACAAGCTTTTCGCCCGATAGTGATATCACGTACCAGATAACAAAGAACAGGATTGAAATAACAGCCGGAGTTCCGAGTCCGCCTTTCCGGATTATTGCACCAAGCGGGGCGCCGATAAGGAAAAAGACAAGGCATGCCACGGATAGTGTGAATTTCTTGTTCCAGTTAACCTCGTAGCGCTTGATGAATTTTACATCGGCATGAAGGCTTTCTCCCTGTGTTGAGAGGTAGTTGCTGGCACTTTTTATATTGGCTATTGCTCTCGAGACCGCTGTCTTCCTTTCAATCACACTGAGCGAATCGTAAAGAAATTCAGTGTCAAAAACAGGAGCAACAGTCTTTTCCAGAATATGCTCAGGGGGGGCATTCTGATTCCTTTCGGTAAACAGGAGGGTGCGTGTAAACTCGTTGTAATTCTGATTTACTTTCGTAGTATACCTTTTATTCAGGGAGTCAATGTCGTGTGTAAGCTGGGCAATGTTTTTCATGGCGGCATTTGACTTGAACAGGTCAATCTCTGTCCTTTGCAGGTCGAAACCCGACAATGACACCACTATGGTTTGTTCCTTGAATACGTCTTTTCTGAAAGGATGCTTTTTCTCTTCTCCTCCCGGCTCTCTTTCAGGCATTTCGCTGTATGAGTATCCGTTATACATTACCATCGACATTGCAGTCTCGTCGGGAGTGACCCTCATGTAGGCAGAATCGGCATATATAACATCACTGTTTCCCCGGTTATTGCGGTGATCGTAGATGTAAACCCTGTCGAGACGGTTTGTTTCCGGGTCCTTTTCGGTTATCTTGATGCTAAATCCATCTATATCATTATTGAATGTGCCGGCCTGAAGATTTATGTCCGGTCGTTTTCTCCTTATATCCTGAAGAAGCGTTCTTGCCTGCCTGTTTGCATAAGGCAACACGTTGTTAGAGAAGAAAAATGACACGACGCAGATTACGGAAATCATTATTACAAGAGGTCTCATGATTCTTCCCAGCGGAATGCCTGACGATTTGATAGCAGTCAGCTCGCTGTATTCCCCCATGTTCCCGAATGTCATGAGCGAAGCCAGAAGTATTGCAAGAGGAAGGGCCATGGGAACAAAGGTAAGGGAGAAGTTGAACAGGAGCTCAGCCATGATCTTAAGCTCCAGCCCCTTACCGGCCAGCTCATCGATGTACATCCACAGGAACTGCAATATCAGGATGATCAGTACTATGAAGAAGGTTAGTATGAGCGGACCGATAAAGGATTTTAATACGAACTTATCGAGTTTCTTCACTGCCCTTGCCTTTTAAGCTGCAAAATTACTCTTTTTAAGCTAAAATGATCTGAAAAGAAATGTAAACCATTATCCGGCTTTATGTTTCTTCCCTGAGGTATGAATCTGAAAATTTATGAAATACTTCATTTTCAGGCTATGGCACAGAACCGGACACTGAAATTCTGTAAAATTGTTATACCGGAAAGCGCAATGGTGGCTGCCGGTTTTTGCTTTTGATTATTGTTTAGGGGACCGAAAGAATTAATTCTCCTGATGTATCATGCTCCCCGGCTTCCGGATGCAGAGCGCTTTTCCCTTATCCGGCCTATGATCAGGTAAGGTACGCAAAACAAGGCATATAAAAAGCACCACAGAACAAAATTGGGTATGATCAGGATCTTTCTCATCGGGTAGATTGTTGTAATGACATTATAGTTATAATATAACAGATTCTCATGGAATATATTGTCTGAGATCTATACCTATCAGACTGTCAGACATCTGGATCATGGCATCCTTACCGGCCGGGGGGTACTTTCTGAGGGAAAAGGCAGATTCATCAAAAACGGATCGCGGCAGGGCTCTGCAAAAAGAAAGCCGGTTTTCCTGCTATCCGCTTAAAGCTGTGGGCCAGCAACCGTTTGATAGCACTCTGGAGAACCGGCTCTGTCAAATATATTAATAATCAATCGGAGTTAAGCAGTTAATAATCAGGTTTTTGATCAATGGTGTTTTTGGATAGATGAAAGCTTGTTATTTGAATATGAACATGCACTGCTGCCAGACCCGGGAACTGCTTTTATGCTAGTATTGGCCTCATTATAACCGGAGATATGTATTATTAAGGAATTCCTGTCGTTTATATGAATGGGGGAGAGTACGCAATACGTATTTTTATTTAATTTGTAAGAATGCAACAAATCTATAAACGAACCAGGAGCCGGATGCTTCTTGAAATCCTGAGGGATCCCGACAGAAAATCCCTGGCACGGGTATTATATGATAATCTGGATCTGCTTATCTGTTACAGGGAAATACCGGTTCATTATTTCAGCAGGTATTTGTTCAAGAAGGGGATGAACAATATCAGGGATTATGTTCCCAACGGTATTGCAATGAAAGTTGCACCGGCGCTGAATGATGCCACGGTGAAACATGTTCTTGACAATAAGCTTTATTTCGGCTTGTATTACGGGCAGTTCGGGATAAAGATGCCGGAAATACTTCTGTTTAATCACAGGGATCATTTTGTTTACCGCGACAGGCAGCTTGTTATCTCAGATTTCGATGATTTCAGGAAGCTTATTGAAGATGTTTTCAACGAGAATCCTGATTGTAACGGTCTTTTCATCAAGAAAACCTATTCCAGTTCCAGCTGGAGGAACATTTATTCACTTTTGCGTTCCGACCTTGAATCAAACGATAAATTGATACGGGATGTTTATTCAGGTGTTAAGGACTCGGCATTCATATTTCAGGAAAAAGTGAAACAGCATCCCGATCTTAAAAGGCTTAGTCCCACTTCATTGAACACCATCAGGTTTGATACCTTTATCGATGATGACGGGCGGATTGAGGTTATTTCCGGTTTTCTGAAAATGAGTACAAACGAAGCTGTTGTAGACAGTGTTGTTACAGGAGGCTGCGGTGTGGGCATCGATGCAGCGACGGGTACTTTGAAACGAAACGGGTATTCGAAGATCAAAATAAGCGGGGTTGGTGTTCTGACAGAGCATCCTTTAAGCGGAATAAGCTTTGAAGGTTTTCCCGTTCCATATTACCGTGAAGCCCGGGAAATGGCCGCTAAGGCAGCATCTTTCATGCCCGGTTTAAGGCTTGTCGGCTGGGATATCGGAATAGGGGAGACCGGACCGGTTCTGATCGAGGGAAATTCAGATTACGGAATTAACTCGAATGATATGGCATACGGAGGTTATATGTCTAATGATATATTCAGGAAAGCTCTTAGTGCAGCTCTGAAACGGCAAAAGCGCAGAGCATAAACCTCATAGATCCCTCCTTTGGAGAGCCTGCCCTGCTCCTCAAGCGGGGGGATGGTGTGGATTCCTGGACAAAGCACAGGGCATCAACAACCATAAAAAAGTAAAGGTCGTTTTTTACTGGTGGTTAATCCCCGATGATGAAACTGACATCAACAGATAAGCACAAACACTTGTACCTCGAGTACGCGGATGAAAAAATAGTAGATGAGGATGGAATCATTGAATTATTAGAATTGTAAGATTATGAAAAACATTACCGATAAAGACATACTGAAACAATATATCTCCAAGGAACTGTCAGACTGGAAGGTACAGGCTGATTATTATGAGCTCAATAAAGACTGGCTTGACAAATCGGCAATGATAGCCATAAAAATATTAAGTACCCTTCGCAGTCTGTCATTAACTCAAAAGGAATTGGCAGAAAGTATTGGAGTTACACCTCAATATATAAATAAAGTTGTCAAGGGTCAGGAAAATCTCTCATTGGAAACAATCTGTAAGATTGAGAGAGCATTAGGTGTAACATTAATTGCTGTACCGGCATTTGAAACCACCCAGCTAAATACACAGCAGAACAGGCTTAGTGTATGATACATTGACCGATGCAGTTATTATGACTAAGGAAGAATACGAAAACTATTAAACCTCACAGCGGACAAGGCTCTGGCGCATGAAACAAGGCGGTGGGATGCGAGTGGCTGACCAGAGGTTGGAAGCAGTACTTACGGGTACTGCTTTTTGTGTGCAATAAAAAATGTCTTGACTTCTGATGCTTCTGTTTTTTAGTGCAGCCATAAACCTTAATTAACTATTAAAATAAGGATTACTTTGACAGACTCCCATCACAAAATTCCCTGGATATGACATGCTCCGAAGGAGCATCCATCAGCCGGCAGCTTCTCTGAAAGAGAAGGATTTTAATAACCTCCGGTGAAACCGGAGGTACGGTACCCCCACGATCGTTAAGCTCCGTAGGAGCGTGACTGCTATGGAAAATACCTTTCATCAATATTAATACCGCCATCTGTATAAGACTTTTGTATTCCACTTCAAAAGATTTCTTTTTGTGTTGCTCCTGTTGATTACGGATAAATGTCCAGAAGATAAGATGATACAGCAGTTGACGATAGCCTGCCATAGTATTAGAATTTTGTTTAATAATACAGCGAGACGTAAGCAAGATACATGATAACCTGGAAAAATCCTGGTCTGTTCCGCCCCCCGCTAAGGCGGGGCAGGCTCTTCAGGGCTTAAAATCATATAGGGTACTTTACCCCCGGTTAGCACCGGGGGTTATTAAAATTAAGTCACATACGTGACTTCTTTGTTCAGCTGCATTGCAGCTGTAGGTGGTTGAAACTTTAATTTACCTCATCAAATCCCTCTTTTGCACAACCATTTTTTGTGGTTGATAATCGTAAAATTGGAAAAGATCTTTAATCGCAAAACTACATGACCTTGACATACAGAATCAGGAACAAAAGGATTACTATGAAATAATCCCATCACAAAACTACCTGGTTATGCCATGTCCGAAGGAGCATCCCCCAGCTGGCAGCTTTTTTGAAGGAGAAGGATTTCCTGGTAGTTCTTTCATCCACTTCTACAACTCCTGCAATAGAATTCATCATTTCTTGATACATTAAGAATTTTTTTAAAGAACCAACATGGTATGTAAATGATCTATAATTATCGGTCATTTTATAATAGCTAATCTCCTTTCTATTGTTCCTTCATATTTTACTCAGACCATCAACATCTTCGAGGTCACCTGTGCCAAAGATATTGACAGGATTAAAACCATTGCATATAAAAATTTCAACATTATCATTATGATTAGTTTTTGCGTTTAATTACATATAAGAATTGCTGTCAGTAGAGGGGGGAACATGATGAAATGCATCACTGCTTTTAAGGCTTATTTATTCCCATCTATAAAATCAGCGTAATCATGATAAAGAATGGTGCCATAACCCAAAGTACCGGTTTTGATATTAAAAGTTGAGATGAAATCTATCTTACCATCAACATATGATTTGAAAAGCGAATCCGCTGTTATTTCAACTATTCTGTCAATGACGGAACAATATTCAGGATACTCAATGATTTGCCATTTTCCAACGATACTATCGGGATCGTAAGTATCTTTCTTTTCTCATCCTACGCATATTGAAAAAAACGGAAAAACAATATCGATATGTAAAACATTCATTATTAGCTTTCTCGTAATTTTTCTGTCCTGAAAAGATCAAAGTATAATTATTTTCTGAAGTTTCGCAAGTAAGAAAAAGTTAAGAAATGGTATAAAAAGAAGCACTGGGAGTTTTCAGATATCTCTGAAAATCAGTATATTTAAAGTGACAAAACAATAAATAACTGATCCCAATGCTTAATAATAAAGGTACAAACATTTTCTCTGAGATTAATAGTTTTTTTCGGAAAATGAAAACAG
>JAAYQC010000018.1 GCA_012519515.1 Bacteroidales bacterium
CACATCGCCTATAATACATCGCCTATAATACATGATACATTGTCTTGCAAGTCCTGCAAGTCTTTTACAATGAGGCATTGACCTTAAAGGACACTAAACGCTTAACCCTGAGCCTCTTACTTTCATTCACCCCCTTTCCCTCCCGATATTTATCGGGATCCCCCAAAGGGGAAAAGCTTCTTCAAATGGGAGTTACTGCTCAATTTGTTATATCAAATATTACAATTTATATTCCTTTCCAATATTAGCAGAATCTTCTTGCTCCTTCACCCTAGGGGGAAGTCCCGTCCCGATAGCTATCGGGAGCTATCGGGAGGGAAGGGGGTAAACAAAAAACGCTGGCATTGACAACATTAAACACTAAACGCTAGACTGAACCCTGAACCCTAAACACTTAACCCTGAACCCTGAACCCTAAACACTTAACCCTGAACAACTTGACTCTTATAAGCCCTGAACTCCGAACTCTGAACCCCAAACCGCACGCCGCCAGCCGCTCGCCTCCAGCCGCTCGCCGTTCTTTCCACTTTCCACCTTTTTTAACTTTCCACTTTCATTTGTTTGTTTAAATTTGCTTCTATGTTACAATTTTCCAGATGCAGGCGGAAAACAATCTTCTGAAAGAGCGGGTCAATCTGTTCGACGGGATTTCAATGGTAGCCGGGGCCATGATAGGTTCCGGGATTTTCATTACAAGCGCCGATATAGCGAGGACCGTGGGCTCTCCCGGCTGGCTCATGGTTGTGTGGCTGATAACCGGCATCATTACGGTAATCGGTGCGATAAGCTACGGCGAACTGGCCTCGATGATGCCTGATGTGGGAGGACAGTATGTTTATCTGCGCGAAGCTTATCATCCTCTTATAGGATTTCTTTTCGGCTGGACTACTTTTCTTGTTATACAGTGCGGCTCCATTGCCGCCGTTGCCGTCGCTTTCGCCAAGTTCAGCGGCGTGCTTTTCCCGTGGATCTCCGAAAAAAACATACTGCTGGAGGCCGGATTTCTGAAAATCAGCTCGACCATGCTTGTAGCAATTCTGTCTATTGCATTTCTTACCTGGCTCAACACCCGCGGGATTGTTACCGGAAAGACTGTTGTTAATATTTTCACATCGACCAAGATACTTGCTCTTGCAGGTTTTATACTGGTAGTGTTTTTCTCAATGAGGGGAATCGAGTCATGGGAGATCAACAAAGCTGTTTTCTGGGATGCCTCAAAAATCGGAGCGGATAACCAGGCAACACCCATTGCCGGCTTTGCCCTGGTGACAGCTATCGCTACAGCCCTGGTGGGATCCCTTTTCTCTTCCGATGCATGGTACAATGTAACCTATATCTCGGGTGAAGTTATCAATCCAAAAAGGACAGTTCCTCTCAGCCTGATATTGGGAACCCTTATTGTCTCAGTTATCTATCTGTTTACCAACTGGATTTATATCAGGGTTCTTCCTCTTTCAGGAACTCCCGACGGTATCGATGTGGCAGCGAGGGGCATACAGTTCGCGACTGACGACAGGGTGGCAACTTCGGCCATGAGCATTGTTTTCGGTGACTATGCAGCAATCATCATGGCAGTATTTGTAATGATAAGCACTTTCGGCTGCAACCATGGTCTTATACTTGCAGGTCCGAGGGTATATTACGCCATGGCAAAAGACGGTCTGTTTTTCGAGAGAGTGGCCAGGATCAACAAAAATGGAGTTCCCGGTTTTGCAATCATCATCCAGGGTGTCTGGGCTATATTGCTCTGTTTATCCGGAACATACAGCGATCTGCTCGATTATGTCATCTTTGCCGTCCTCCTCTTTTTTGCACTTACTATTTTTGCTCTTTTTCTTCTCAGGATCAAAAAACCTGACATTCCCCGTCCCTACAAGGCCTGGGGATATCCGCTGATTCCGGCTTTATATATTCTCACAACCACTTTCATCATGGTGATACTGCTTATATACAAACCGGGTTATACCTTTCCGGGACTAGTCATAGTGTTGCTGGGTATCCCGGTTTATTACCTGTGGAGGAGATTTTCGTAATCCGATGTTTCCCGAAGAGTTCATAAAAAGAATTTCAACCCAGAAATACCTTGACGCCGATGGTTTGCTCGGAGCTCTCAGGGAAGAATCGCCGGTCAGCATTAGAATAAATAAATTGAAGTGGGATAGTGAGCCTGAAAACGCGGAAGCCGTACCCTGGTGCAGCTCGGCTTACTATCTGGCTTCCAGACCTTCCTTCACCCTCGATCCTCTGTACCACGCTGGCTGTTATTATCCCCAGGAAGCCTCCGGGATGTTTATCGAACAGGTGATCAGGCAGTTGGTTGACACATCGGGTTACCTGAAAGTTCTCGATCTTTGCGGAGCGCCCGGCGGTAAAAGCGCCCATATTTCATCGCTGATCGGAAGTGAAAGTCTACTGGTATCGAATGAAGTGATAAGGCAAAGATCCGCGATACTTGCTGAAAACATTACAAGGTGGGGAGTATCCAATACAGTGGTCACCAGGAATGATCCTTCTGTATTCAGCCGCCTGCCCGGGTTTTTCGACCTGATTCTCGTTGATGCACCCTGTTCCGGCGAAGGTATGTTCAGGGACAGGATAGCGGTTGACGAGTGGTCGCCCGGCAACACCCTGCTCTGCGCGGAAAGGCAGAGGAGAATCCTGGCTGATGTCTGGCCGGCACTTAAAACAGGAGGGATACTGATTTACAGCACCTGCACATTCAATCCGGGGGAGAATGAAGAAAACGTTCTTTGGCTGACAGGGCAAGAGGAAGCAGAATCAATAAGTCTCGATATTTCGGGTTTTGATGGGATAACCGCCATATCGTCGGGAGGAATTCAAGCCTACGGATTTCATCCAGGGAAGATAAAAGGGGAAGGATTGTTTATCTCAGTTCTCAGGAAAACCGGAAAGGCAGATGGCAGGATCAATGCCGCCGGAAAGCGGTACCGGGATGAAATCAGGCACCCTGACCGCGGGATTGCAGAAAGATGGTCCGGTTTCAATACTGAGAATCTGCTAAGGAGAGGGGAGGATATTTATTTTTTCCCGGGGCGGCCGTCGGATTTTTCCCTTGTCGATTCGTACCTGACTGTTATATTGCCGGGAACTCGAATATGTTCGGCCAGAAGGAAGGGTTATATCCCTGCTCATGAGCTTGCTCTTTCAGCAGGATTAAAGGCAGGATCATTTCCTTCAGCCGATCTCGACCTGAAACAGGCGCTGGTATGGTTAAGAAAGGAAATACCTGAAGGAATAGAAGCGCCCGCGGGCTGGTTTACCGCGTCATTCAGGGGTGTAAGGCTGGGATTCGGAAATAACATAGGAAACCGTGTAAATAATTATTACCCGGTGATGCAAAGGATTAGGATGAGTATCCCGGACGACCCGGAGAAGCTCATAATAAAATGGGCAGACAACTAAATTAAGTTTTATGGAAGCAAGGGAGCGTGAATTTCAGATTTTCGCGAAGCCGGTCGGAGCGTTGTGCAACCTGCGTTGCGGCTATTGCTATTACATTGGTAAGCAGTCAATTCATGGCGACGCCAGACCGCTTCTGATGAGCGATGATATTCTTGAAAAATATATTGTTCAGCACATCGAAGCCACGACCGATGATGTCATATTCTTTTCCTGGCATGGAGGAGAACAGCTTATGGCAGGGATTGATTTCTTCAGGAAAGCCGTCAGTCTGCAGGAAAAGTACAAACCCGCGGGAAAGGAGATAATCAATGGAATTCAGACCAACGCTACGCTTATAGACTGGGACTGGGCCTATTTTCTGGCACAGGAAAAATTCCTGGTCGGGATCAGCATTGATGGTCCGGGAGACCTTCACAATCAGTACAGGAAGGCTGCAGACGGGAATTCCTCTCTGCATCAGGTATTAAAAGGTTATGATATACTGCAGCGATCGGGGATTAAACCGGAGATACTCTGTGTGGTAAGTTCCTTCAATGTAAAGTTTCCTCTTGTGGTATATGATTTCTTCAGGGAGCTTGGGGCGGAAAACATCACCTTTCTTCCCCTTGTCGAAAAAAGGCCCCGTTCAGCCTCAGGTGTCAGCAAGGCGACTGTTCCTGCCACGGAATTCGGCAGCTTTCTTATGGCGGTTTTTGATGAATGGCTTGAAAAGGATATTGGCAAAATAAAGATTCAGATTATTGAGGAGGCTGCCCGTACGGCATTTGGTCAGAAGCACACATTGTGTATTTTCAGGGAGAACTGCGGAGGAGTGCCTGTTGTTGAGCTAAACGGGGATTTCTATTCATGCGATCATTATGTTGAGAAGGAGCATCTTGTTGGAAATATCTCGGATGGTACTATCGCGGAATTTCTCGACAGCGACAGGCAGAAGGAATTCGGAATGCTGAAGTCGCTTACGCTTCCTCGTTACTGCCTGGAGTGTGATGTGAGATCCATGTGCAACGGGGAATGTCCCAGGAACAGGTTCATAAAAACACCCGATGGAGAACCCGGCCTCAATTACCTTTGTGAAGGTTATAAGGCATTTTTCCATCATTGCAAACCCTTTGTCGATGCAATAGGAGGGATCTGGAATGAACAGGTCAGGTAGTCAGCTTTATCATTTTTTTATCCGAAAGACATTCAGTCCTTAACGCATCTTACTGAATATCCGTCTTTCTTCGATTCCTCCCATATGTTTACGCGACTATTTTCATGCGGACTGCAAAAAACAGCGAATCCGTTTTGGTCGGAGGTTCCGGTCGTTGAAGTCCACCAGTAGGTTCCATAGTCGAAGCCGTTCTTAAACAAGCCTGATGCGTTCCTGAATCCTGCAAGCTGTGCCATGAAGCCGGCTTCCGTCAGCTCCGGATTTAGCGGATCAGTCCTGTATGAGATCCCGCGGAGGTCGTTTGAATATGGATCATCCCCACCGATATGATGCAACAATTCATTCCATTCCTCAAGAGATGGTATGTGCCAGCCGTCAGGGCAAAGATTTCGGGCGTCGGTTACAGCATACCATGTATACAGTCGTCCGTCATATTGAAGCAGTTCGGGGTGGTCTTCATGGGATAGAAAAGGCCACTGGTAAACAGGATTAAGTTCGTTTTCAATGTTCTTTGTCTCAGTTCCTGTTTTGGGAATACTTTCCCCGTTTGAGAAGTATGTAGATCTCAGGTTTGATGCCATCCATTCCTGGTCTCCAAGTCGGACGGTACTGTATTCGAATCCGTCATAATCGTTTACTGAACCGTCAAATGTTCTGTAACTTAATATTCCTCCATAACCTGTTCCCGCGGAGTTCGTGGCGAAAGCCCTGAAGTAATAAACGGTGGAAGGATTCAATCCTGTAATTATTACAGTGAACGAAGGCATGGTGGCATTAATGCCTGCTTTCCTTTCTGCATTTTCAAGTGTAGGGTTTGGAGAAGTTGACCAGCATATTCCCCTTTCAATGGTGTTGAAGCTGTTGTCCTCTGCCATGCAGGCATTGATTATTACCGTGTTATGGGTAATCATAGCGGCAGGGTATGTCGCAACCTGGGGTACCCTTATTGCTTCAGTTCTGAAAGCGACGGGAGATCCGTAAGTGACGGCCTTTTTATTTCCGGCATAAGCCCAGACGTAATACCTTGTATCTTCCTTCAGGGTGTCAAGCATGAACATTAGTTGGCCATTTATTTGACCGGTCTCTGCGCAGGTATGATCATCAGATACATAACCGGTTGTGTTCCAGCAGAATCCGCATGTAGTAATATCAATTCCACCGTCAGACAGGATTTCAGCTTCAACTTTTGCACCATGAACATAGATTTGTGACACTTTGGGTTCTCCCACGATAGGAGGGTAGCCTTCCTTCCGGCATGCTGTCGCCGAAAAAAGAAAAATTAATCCACAATAAAGGATCGATGATGAGCTAAAGATAGATCTCCTCATTTTATTCCGTGTTTAATGAGCTGTTTTCCTGTGTATACAATCGGGGCCTATTTAAGTTTCTCCCTGAAGAAATTAACGGTTCTTTCCCATGCAAGTTTGGCAGCCTGTTCGTTGTATCGTTCCGGATTGCTGTCGTTGTTGAAGGCATGTGAGGCTCCCTCGTACATAAAGATCTGGTATTCCTTGTTGTATTTTTTAAGGGCCTCCTCGAATGCCGGTATTCCGGCATTAATACCCGGATCGTTGCCGGCAAAGTGAGCCATCACGGGAGCTTTGATCTTTTCAACGTCTTCAGGCACCGGTGTTCTTCCGTAATAAGGCACTGCCGCGTTCAGGTCGGGAGAGTTGACTGCCACGTTGTTGGTCATGGCTCCGCCCCAGCAGAATCCCGTGCAGCCTACCTTGCCGTTCGATTTGGGGTGGGTCTTGAGGTATTTCACTGCAGCCACGAAATTTTTTGTAGTCTCGTCGTTGTTCAATTTGCCGAACAGTTCCCTGACATTGGAGGTGTCGTCGGGTGTTCCGCCCACGGGCGACAGGGCATCGGGAGCCAGTGCGAGGAAGCCTTCGTCAGCCATTCTCCTGGTCACATCCCGGATATGCGGCACCAGGCCCCGGTTCTCGTGAATTACAATTACCGCGGGGAATTTCTTCCCTTTCTTCGGTCTGGCCATGAATGCCCTCATATTACCGGTAGCAGCCGGATAATTGACGAATTCGGTTACCAGGGCTTGATTTTTCCCGGCTTCTTTTGCGGCCATTAATTCATTGCTTTCTATCACGGGCAACAAAGCTGCTGCAGCGGCAGCGCTTCCGGTTACAAGGCTAAGCTTTTTCAGGAAACCGCGTCTTGTCAGGCGGCCTTCCCTGTACTCTCTGTAAAATGATCTTATCTCTTCTTCCATAAATTCATAGGGTATTTGTAATTATGATCTTAAAAGTACGAAAAAATGAATGAACTGCCTATATCATAGTCGAAATAAATCTTCATCCATAAGTCGGTGTGACTCTTTGGTGTCAGGCGAAAGTTTCTTATCTTTCCACAACCTTATAAAGATCACCTAATATGAAGAAAGATATAGAAATCGCTCAGGAAGCAGCTATAAAACCGATAGTTGAAGTTGCTGCCTTATTGGGTATTCCTCCGGAAGAACTCGAGTTGTATGGTAAATACAAGGCAAAGATCCCCTTGCATTTCATTGACGAGAAGCGTATCAGGAAAAGCAAGCTTATCCTGGTTACTGCAATTACGCCGACTCCTGCAGGGGAAGGCAAGACTACCACATCCATCGGCCTTGCTCAGGCTTTGAACAGGATAGGAAAGAAGACCACTGTAGTTCTGCGTGAACCCTCCCTTGGTCCTGTGTTCGGCATCAAGGGTGGTGCAGCCGGCGGCGGTTATTCACAGGTAATACCCATGGAAGATATAAACCTGCATTTCACAGGTGATATCTCAGCGGTGGAGAAGGCTCATAATCTTCTTGCAGCGCTGATCGACAATAATATTCAGCTGAAGAATACGGACGGTAATCTGGGAATAGATCCAAGGACGGTTGAATGGAAAAGGGTTATGGATATGAATGAGAGATCCCTGAGGGACATTGTGATAGGGCTGGGCGGCACCACGGAAGGTGTTCCGCGCCAGTCGGGCTTTGAGATCACCGCTGCCTCGGAAGTGATGGCCACACTTTGCATGTCGAGCGATCTTATGAACCTTAAGGAAAGGCTCGGGAATATATTTGTAGGCTATACTTATGACGACAAACCCGTTTTTGCGCGCGACCTGAAGGCAAACGGCGCCATGGCAGCTCTCCTCAAGGAGGCCATCAAACCTAATCTGGTTCAGACCCTTGAAGGAACACCTGCCATTATTCATGGTGGGCCCTTTGCAAACATTGCCCAGGGAACCAATACAATAATAGCCACAAAGATGGGCCTTTCGTTAAGCGATTATGTTGTCACCGAAGCCGGTTTTGCCAGTGAACTGGGTGCGGAGAAGTTCTTCGATATCAAGTCGCGGGCTGCAAAACTAAAGACCTCTGCCGTTGTCATTGTGGCTACCGTCAGGGCGCTGAAATACCATGGCGGAGCCAAACTGTCATCTCTTGACACTGAGGACCTCGAAGCCCTCATCAGGGGGGTTGACAACCTCGACAAGCATATTGAGAATATGAGGTATTTCGGTTTCAGGCCGGTGATTGCCATCAACAGGTTCGATACTGATACCGCCGCTGAACTGGATCTTCTGTTTAAACACTGCACCAAAAGAAACCTCAAGGTAGCAGTTAACGAGTCGTGGGCAAAGGGTGGGGAGGGCGCCATCGATCTGGCCAATAAGGTGATAGAGGAGATCTCCGATTGTGCCAGTGGCTTTATACCGCTTTATGAGCTTGACTGGCCTCTGGAGAAGAAGATAGAGACCGTATGCACCAAAATGTATGGTGCCAATCATGTCGAATACACGGTAAAAGCAAAGAAACAGCTCGACAAGATTGAAAAGCTCGGATTGGGAAACCTGGCAGTGTGTATAGCAAAAACACAGAGATCACTTTCCGACGATCAGAACATGAGGGGCCGTCCGCAGGGATTTACCATAAAGATCAGGGAAATTGAACTGTCATCCGGAGCCGGTTTTATTGTCCCGATCGCTGGAACCATAATGAGAATGCCCGGCTTGCCGGCTTCTCCCTCTGCCGAAAATATAGATATTGATGAGACGGGCAGGATTACGGGACTGTTCTGATTTTGTTTCAAGTAAATCATTATAAACTTAAAATATTTAATTATGAAGAGATTGCTTTACTGTTTAACTATTCTGTTGTTGCTGTTCACAGCTTGCAAGCGGTACAGCAAATATGAGGGGGTGGCATTCACCGAGAAGGAGCCCCGTGACTGGGAAAACCCCGAGGTGTTCAATATCAACCGCGAGGCCCCGCATGCTACAATGATCAGCCATGTTGATGAACAGGCTGCTTTGATCTCAGATAAAACCCAGTCGCCCAACTATATTTCGCTCGATGGTATCTGGAAGTTCAACTGTGTGAAGACACCAGCCGAAAGGCCTTACTGGTTTTTCAAGGATGATTATGATACCCGCGACTGGGACGATATTGAAGTACCTTCTAACTGGCAGCTGAAAGGATATGATGTTCCGATTTATGTCAATACAGGCTTCGGTTTTGAGAAGAATCCGCCATTTATACCTCATTCCTGGAACCCGGTGGGCTCATATAAAAGAACATTCACCATTCCTAAAGAATGGAAGGACAAGGAGGTCTTTCTCCAGTTCGGCGCGGTGAGTTCGGCATTCTATGTCTGGGTTAATGAGGAACTGGTTGGTTACAGTGAGGACAGCAAAATGCCGGCCGAGTTCAATATAACACCTTTTCTCAGGAAAGGGAATAACACGCTTGCAGTGGAAGTCTACCGCTGGTGTGACGGCAGTTATCTTGAAGATCAGGATTTCTGGCGCCTGAGCGGCATACAGCGTACTGTGTTCCTTCATGCAAGGCCCAAAACCTATATCAGGGACTTTTTTGCAGTCGGTGACCTTGAGAACAGCTATATGGATGGCTTGCTGAAGCTTGATGTTGAGCTTAAGAATGCCGGTTCCGGGGCTGAGGATGTTGTGGTGGAAGCTTCACTCTTCAGCGATGCAGAGAAGATATATACTGAAACAAAGGATGTAAAACTGTCAGAAGGAAAGGCTTCGGTGAACTTTACAAAGCAGTTGCCGGGTGTCAGGAAGTGGACTTCCGAGACTCCGGAACTGTATTCACTTGTCATCAGCCTCAGGGATAACTCCGGCAATAATCTCGAGAGTGTCGGTGCTAGGATAGGCTTCAGGAAGGTGGAAATAATCAATTCACTGCTCCACATAAACGGTGTGCCTATCTATCTCAAGGGAACCAATATCCATGAACACAATGAAGTAACCGGCCATGTGATCGATGAAGCCTCTATCCTGAAAGACATTAAGTTGATGAAAAGCAACAATATGAACGCGGCAAGGACCTCTCATTATCCCTTCCAGGAACTATGGTACGAGATGTGCGATAAGTACGGGCTCTATCTCATTGACGAAGCCAATATTGAATCGCACGGGATCGGATATAACAAGGATGTAACTCTGGCTGACAAGAAGGAATGGGCAGCATCGCACATGGACAGGATGCAGAGGATGGTAGAGCGTGACAAGAATCATCCCTCGGTTATTATCTGGTCGCTTGGAAATGAAGCAGGCGACGGCCATAACTTCCTCGACAACTACAACTGGGCCAAGGGCAGGGATGCGAGCAGGCCGGTGCAGTATGAACGGGCTGAAAAAAGCACCAATACCACTGAAAGGCACACGGACATATATTGTCCCATGTATGCAAGGATACATCAGATTGAAGAGTACGCCAAAGATCCCAAAAACGACCGCCCGCTTATACTGTGCGAATATGCCCATGCAATGGGTAACTCGGTGGGTAACCTTCAGGATTACTGGGATGTTATTGAAAAATATCCCCTGCTGCAGGGAGGTTTTATCTGGGACTGGGTCGATCAGGGACTTCTTACTACTGATGAGAACGGTGAGAAATTCTGGGCCTACGGCGGCGATTTCGGGGAAGAAGGCATGCCAAGCGACGGTAATTTCTGCATCAACGGTCTTGTTTTTCCCGACAGGGGATGGAAACCTGCTCTTGAGGAAGTCAAGAGGGTTTATCAGTATATAGGATTTGAACCTGTCAGTTTGCAGGCAGGGACTGTCAGGATAAGCAACAAATACTTTTTCACCGATCTATCGGAGTTTATTTTCGACTGGGAAATAGTATCCGACGGCCTTTCCGTAAAGTCGGGCAAGCTTGATGTTCCGCCCCTTAAACCCGGGGAGAACGCGGTTGTGACCATCCCGGTTACCGGAATTGATCCTGCTCCCGGAGCTGAGTATTTCCTGAACATCAGGGTTTCAAAGAGCGATGAGTGGGATCTTGTTCCTGAAGATCATGTTTATGCTGCTTCACAGTTCAAGCTTCCGTTTGAAGGCAGGCCTGTTGCCGCCGTCAGGGATCAGCTTGCAGTTCTCCAGACCAATACGGTTGACAAAAAGTATGAGATAAGCAGTCAGGATTTTAAAATAGTGTTCGATCTTGAAAAGGGAAGAATGGAATCCTTCACCTACAAGGGGAAATCAATTGTTAAAAAGGGGCCCGAGCCTGATTACTGGAGACCTCCGACCGACAACGACTACGGTTACAATATGGACAGGAAGCTTGGTGTATGGAAGAAAGCCGGAGAAAGAACCATAGTTAAAAGTGCGAAAATCAGCCAGTCTGAAATGGGCAAGGCTGTTATAACATTCGAGTATGATATCCCGGATGAAAACGGGGAAAAGATTGCAGGGCATGTGACTACCTATACGGTCTATGCTTCGGGAGACGTGATTGTAAAGAACCGTTTCTCCAAGGTGTCAGGTACGATTCCCGAAATACCGAGGATGGGTATGCAGATGCAGCTGCCAGAGGAATTCATGAACCTGAAATGGCTGGGACGCGGTCCTCACGAGAATTATGCCGACAGGAAGACCTCGGCTGATGTGGGGCTTTACGAAAGTACTGTTGATGATCAGTATGTTCCCTATATAAGGCCGCAGGAGAACGGTTATAAGACTGACACCCGTTGGCTTACTCTCACCGACGAATCGGGTAACGGACTGCTTATAGCAGGAGATCCGCTGATCTGTTTTGCCGCACTAAAGAACATCCACGACGATTTCGAATCGCCGGGTAAGCTTTCACGCTTCAGGGAGGATGCCAAATCGGCGAATACACATACAAACGATATCAAACCGCGTGAGTTGGTGAACCTGAATGTCGACCTTGGGCAGATGGGAGTCGGCGGCGACAACTCATGGGGAGCGGAGATTCACCCTGAGTACAGGCTTCTCGACAGGCAGTATGAATACACCTTCCGGATGCGGCCTATTGTCCGCGAAGACGATGTTCTGAAACTTGCAAAGGAGAAATTCTAAGAAACTGATCCAATATAGAAAGCCCGTCCGGTCAATCCGAAACCGGACGGGCTTTTTTCATGCCCTTGGGCCTTTATGCAATCAATACTTCAACTCCACTCTCAGTGTCTCGTTTTCTCCTGTTATTATGTTTTTCACATTATAAGACAGGGGTGTCCGGTTTGTTTTGCTGACGGTAACACGCGTGATCTCCCGTGCAGGGGAAATGCCGCCCGCCGCGAGCCGTTCCTAAATCTCTTCATAGAAATATGCCGTTTTATCATCGAAATCATCCCATGTGTATATCTTCTTTCCCGGATGGACCGCGTAGAAGTTAAGCATGGCAAAATCGCCGGCGCACATCGTGGCATGCACGAAGGTTAACAGCGACAGGCTCCATTTCCAGAGTCCCGGAAGAGTGAACACGAGATAAATAAGTACAATGCTCATTGAAATGAAGGGGAACAGGGCGACCAGATGGTATTGTCCTTTAGTGGTCACATACCTGTGGGCGGCTACATAGACCATGTACTGCTTCATATCCATTCCTATCCTGATATCCCTTGCCCCCGTAAGATAATAGGGTATAATATGCAGCAACTCGTGAACGGGTATGCAGGCCAGGGGAAAGACGATTATTCCCAGTATCGTGTGCATGAATATGTTTCTGAAGGGAAAGTAGCCCCCGATATTGATCCTGATAAAAAGTGCAAGTCCAAGAAAAACCAGGCAGGTCGTCCAGAAAAAATACATCAGTCCGGTTTTTCTTCTTAAGTAATCCAGTATAAAATCTATCAGTTCATCATATGGAATTTTAAGCATTTGTCTGTATTTCGACTGATCTTCAATATCTTCTACTTTTAATGCCATAAGCCGCGTTTGCTTTTCCCAAATATAGGGATTTTTAAATTCAGGAAAGCTGTTAAAATAAAGCGGCAGCCTGTGGCGTATACTTAGTTGGCCCGTATTTTGATAACTTTGCAGGAGACACGATCTGGTTTGCGAATACTTATTTCCATATTGTTCTTATTTGGCCTTTTGACAGAATTGCAGGCGCAGAAGGATACAGTCATTGCTTCCGTTGATACGCTTCCGGGTAACTATTTCCTGCTTCGCTCTGTGGAGAGAAATGGTGAGACTCTTCCCGAGATAGACATAAAGGAGGTAGTGATAATAGGCCGGGAATCGACATCGAAAAAATTTCCCTTTTACAAATATCAGCGCCTTGTTTTCAATCTTAAGAAGGTATATCCCTATTCCCAGATTGTCAGGGCCCGGCTTGCTGAGGCAAACAACGAGCTGATGAAGCTACCCGATGATAAGGAGAGAAGAAAGTACCTCAGGAAGTTTGAAAAGGAACTTTTCGGTGAGTACGAGGATGATGTCAGGGGGATGACGATTACACAGGGGAGACTGCTTATCAAGCTTATTTACAGGGAGACCTACAACACATCCTATGAACTGATAAGGCAGTACCGCGGAGCCTTTTCAGCGGCTTTCTGGCAGGGGATTGCCAGGATATTCGGTTCCGACCTTAAAGCGGAATATGATCCGTTCGGGGAAGATGCGATTATGGAGTTAATCCTTATGGAAATAGAAGCAGGCAATCTTTAGCCGGTTATACTTATTTTGAATTTATGAAGAGAATATTCATCGCGGTTAGCGCGGAACCCGGAGGCGACCTTACGAGAATGATGTCTTCTGCAAGGGCTCTCCTGGGAAATGAAAACATAAAGTGGGTCGATCCGGCAGGCATTCACATCACCCTTGCCTTTCTGGGCGATACTTCCGCGGATAGGATAAGAATGCTCGACGGAATGCTCAGGGAAAGGTGCGCGGGATTCGGCGATTTTGATTTTGTTCTTTCAGGAACCGGTGTTTTCGGCAGCAAGTCGGATCCAAGAGTGATTTGGATCGGCGTCTCTCAGGCTGAAAGGCTTCATGCCCTGTATGAACTTGTTTCCGGGGGACTAAGGGAGACGGGATTTGATATTGAAGACAGGAAGTTCAGACCTCATCTTACAATTGGCAGGATTAAATCGGTAAGCGATCCGGAACGCCTTCGGTCAGTGCTGAGGAGATACGACGGGCATGAATTTCAGAAAGTCATTGTAAAGGAGCTTATTCTCTTTGAAAGCATACTTCAGAAGACCGGACCTCTTTACATCCCGATAGGGAAATATCCGCTTTAAGTCTTTGGCTGTCGCTTCTTCCTTTTCTGCATAATCAGGAAATTGTTTTATTTTTACAGTTATTAATACAAATTCTACTATTGTTTTTTCATGGCTGATACATTTCTTGCAAAAGGCAAGAGGAAAAAGCTCATTGATGAGATAAGAAGGAAAGGGATAAGCGACGAGGAAGTGCTAAGGGCGATGAATGCCGTACCAAGGCATGAATTCATGGATCCTGCCTTTCTTCACCATGCATACAGTGACAAAGCCTTTCCCATATCATCGGGCCAGACTATCTCACAGCCTTACACGGTTGCAGTTCAGACCAGCCTGCTGAATGTCAGGAAGCGCGACAAGATACTTGAGATCGGCACGGGTTCGGGATATCAGTGTGCAATCCTTGTCGAGATGGGAGCCAGGGTCTATACGATTGAAAGGCACAGGGAGCTGTATATCAAGGCTCAGAGGACACTGTCGGCTCTTGGTTATACTGCTGATTTTTTCTATGGCGACGGTTATGAAGGGAAACCGCGATACGGGCCTTTCGACGGCATCGTGATCACTGCCGCAACGCCGGAGGTCCCGGAAAAGCTCAAATACCAGCTGAAAACCGGGGGCCGGATGGTTGTTCCCGTCGGCGACAGCAGTTCTCAGGTTATGACCCTTGTTATTCGCACGGGGGATGATGAATTTGAGTATTCCGCCCACGGCACCTTTGTTTTTGTACCCATGCTAAAGGGAACGGTCAATAAAAGAATGTGATTATATGATGGAAATAACCAGACTGGTTTTCAATCCGATATCTGTAAACACCTTTGTGCTTTCGGACGACTCGGGCGAATGTGCTGTTATCGATTGCGGCTGCTACAACGATGATGAATTCGGGGAACTTACCGCTTTGCTTGAAGGGCAGGGATTGAAGCCGGTTCTGCTTCTGAACACCCACTGCCATCTGGATCATATTTTCGGCGACATATTGATGCTGGAGAAATACGGTCTCAGGGCCGTTTGCCATCGCGATGATCTTTATAACCGTAAAAGGGCGGTCGACCATGCCAGGATGTTCGGGCTGTACATGGAACATCCCCCGGAGCCGGGCGGTTTTCTCTCGGGAGGAGATAAGGTCTGTTTCGGCAATACTGAACTTGAAGTGATCCATGTACCCGGTCATTCACCCGGGAGCCTTGCTTTCTACAGCAAGGAAGACAAAACAGTTTTTACAGGAGATGCCCTTTTCGAAGGAAGCATAGGACGCTCGGATCTTCCCGGCGGAAATCATGAGACACTTCTGAACAATATCAGGGAGAAACTGTTTGTACTGCCGGCAGATACGGTGGCATGGCCCGGACATGGAGATTCGACCCTGATCGGCGATGAAATCAGGTTCAATCCGTTTTTTATCCGCTAAAAGATTCTGGGCGGCTGGCGGCACGCGGCTGGCGGCTCAAATGACAGTTGAAAGTAAAAAGCTCAGAGCATGCGGCGTGCAGCTAATTGCTAATTGTTAATTGTTAATTGTTAATTGTTAATTGTCATCAAAGCGTTTGGCGTTCAGGGTTTAGCGTTCAGGGTTTAGCGTTCAGGTTAGCGTTCAGGGTGGTCAATAGAAGATTAACTGACAGAAGGATGTTTAAAAATAATAGCACCTTTTCATTGTTATTTATTAGCTTTATTATTTTAATTTCAAGCGCACGACACCTTAATTGCTATTTCTTATTTTTCAAAATGTTGCTGCAATATGACAATGAACTTAAACTTAAAAAATCCTTACTATGTCATCTGATTCTTTTGCCGCCCGCCATATCGGATCCCGCGGATCCGAATTGCCCGGAATGCTCCGGACCATAGGAGTTAAATCGCTCGATGAACTGATTGACAAAACTGTACCTGACTCAATCATGCTAAGGCAACCTCTGAATCTTCCAAAGGCCATGACCGAACACGAATATCTTGCCCATATCAGGAAGCTGGGTTCAAAGAACAAGATCTTCAGATCGTTTATCGGGCAGGGTTATTATGGAGTTGCCCCCCTGTCGGTAATTATCAGGAATGTTCTTGAGAATCCCTCATGGTACACCTCATACACACCCTATCAGGCTGAAATCTCGCAGGGAAGGCTTGAAGCCCTTCTGAATTTCCAGACCATGGTAATTGAAATGACAGGGATGCAGATTGCCAATGCATCGCTTCTGGATGAATCTACCGCATCGGCGGAAGCCATGATAATGATGTTCAATGCTCGCCCAAGAGCGGCCGTGAAAGCCGGTGCAAACAAGTTTTTTGTTGATGAAGATGTATTCCCTCAGAATATTGCAGTTATCGAAACCCGTTCGGAGCCATTGGATATCGAAGTGGTTAAGGGCAGCTTCAAAGAGTTCAGTCCGGATAAATCATATTTCGGCGCTTTTGTTCAGTATCCTTCCGCTTCGGGTCAGATACGCGATTACAGTGATTTCACGGCCAAAGCACATGAGGCAGGGATATTGGTTGGGGTTGCTGCCGACCTGTTAAGCCTTGCGCTTCTGACACCTCCCGGGGAATGGGGAGCCGATATCGTTGTAGGATCGAGCCAGCGCTTTGGCCTTCCAATGAGTTTCGGAGGACCCCATGCCGGATTCTTTGCCACCAGGGATGATCTCAAAAGAAGCATGCCGGGCAGGATCATCGGCGTGTCGGTCGATGCGCACGGCAATCATGCCCTGAGGATGGCTCTTCAGACGCGCGAACAGCACATCAAGAGGGAGAGGGCAACATCGAACATCTGCACCGCGCAGGCTCTTCTCGCCACCATGTCGGGCATGTATGCCCAGTATCACGGGCCGGAAGGGCTGAAGAGAATAGCGTTAGGAATACACAGGGCCGCCTGTACAATAAGTACGGCCCTGAAACAGCTTGGCTACATTCAGAAGAATGAGCTTTATTTCGACACCATAAGAGTACTTCCCCATGAAGGAATAAGCAGGGATGAAATAAGAAAGCTTGCCCTTGAGGCCGGCATCAATTTCTACTATCCCGCCGACGGCAGCATAAGTATCAGCTCCGATGAAGTCACTTCGACCGCCGACATCAACGCCGTTATCAGGGTGTTTGCCCGGGCAGCCGGGAAACAGGCTGATGAGATTAAATTGCAGGGGGGATGCAAGTGTATCCCCGAAAAATTCCTTCGGAAGTCATCTTTTCTTTCATCTTCTACCTTCAACAGCTATCACAGCGAGACAGAAATGATGAGGTATATCAAAATGCTTGAAAGGAAGGATATTTCCCTTACCCACAGTATGATATCACTGGGGTCCTGCACCATGAAGCTGAATCCCGCTACCTCGATGTTCGCCATGAGCTGGCCCGAATTCGGAAATATTCATCCCTTTGTTCCGGCCGATCAGGCTGAAGGCTACTATCAGATGATGAATGAGCTTGGCGATGCCCTCAAAGAGATAACCGGGTTCTCGGCAGTGACGTTCCAGCCTAATTCGGGGGCTGCTGGTGAATACACGGGCTTGCTGGTAATCAGGGAATATCACAAGACCAGGGGAGAGGGTCACAGGAATATCGCCCTTATTCCATCCTCGGCGCACGGCACAAACCCTGCCAGCGCGGTGATGGCAGGAATGCAGGTTGTTGTTGTGGACTGCGACGAAAGGGGAAATATCAATATTGAGGATCTGAGGAAGAAGGCCGTGGAGCACAGGGACAGGCTTGCCTGCTTTATGATCACCTATCCGTCGACACACGGGGTGTTTGAGGCCGGGGTTTCTTCGATGATGAATATTATTCACGAGAACGGAGGGCTTGTCTACATGGACGGAGCCAATATGAATGCCCAGGTCGGGCTCACCAGTCCCGGTCATATCGGGGCGGACCTCTGCCATCTCAACCTTCATAAAACTTTTGCCATACCTCATGGAGGAGGGGGCCCCGGAATGGGACCCGTTCTGGTTACGGAAAGGCTGGCGGAATTTCTCCCCACTCATCCCATTATCGCTGCCGGCGGAAAGAATGGAATAAATGCGGTATCCGCAGCTCCCTTCGGAAGCAGTCAGGTACTTACCATTTCTCATGCCTATATTCTTATGATGGGTCCGGAAGGACTCAGGGAAGCCACGAAAATTGCCATTCTGAACGCCAACTACATTTCAGCCTCCCTCAGGGACAGGTTCAGGACGCTTTATACCGGGGAAAACGGCTTTGTGGGCCATGAGCTTATAATCGATTGCAGGAATTTCAAGGCCGAGGCAGGGATCAGCGAATCGGATATTGCAAAGAGACTGATGGATTACGGTTTTCATGCTCCCACGCTTTCATTTCCGGTACACGGAACCCTTATGGTGGAGCCCACGGAATCGGAATCGCTCAGGGAGCTTGACAAGTTTATTGATGCGATGAATTCGATATGGCTTGAGATTCAGGAAGTCAGGGAAGGGAAAGCAGACAAGGATGACAATGTATTGCGTAACGCACCTCATACGGCACTGGCTGTTACAGCTGATGAATGGAAGCATAGCTATGACAGGAAGAAGGCGGCATTCCCTCTTAAATGGGTGGAAGAAAACAAGTTCTGGCCATCGGTGGGAAGGGTGGATGATGCTTACGGCGACCGTAACCTGGTTTGCACATGCGCACCGGTTGATTCATACCGCGAGGCGACATTCAATTTTAAATATTCAGACCCTGAAAGCAAATGAAGGAACATCTGTTTGCAGAATTTTTGCCGAATAGAAAATTATTCTCAATTTTAAGGTCTGAAGTATCACAGATAAAACTCAACACAAATGCGAAATTCATCGTGGAATGATCTTCTCTCCATGATAGATGGAAAGAAGCTTAATTACAGGCCTTCGGGATTCATCATTGACAGTCCGTGGCTTCCCGGCTGGTGTGGTATAACCACGCTTGACTATTATGCTTCCGACGAGAAATGGCTGAAGGCAAATATCATGGCTGCCCAGACTTTTCCTGATGTCTGGTTTATGCCCGGTTTCTGGTCGGAATACGGAATGTGCACCGAACCTTCTGCTTTCGGATCACGTCTTATCTTTCTCGAGAACACCCTCCCTCATGCCGAAAAGATACTCCATGATATTGCTGATGTTGACAGGCTTCCGCAGCCGAATGTAAGGACCG
>JAAYQC010000142.1 GCA_012519515.1 Bacteroidales bacterium
CATCTGGGAAATGACTATATTCCTTCTCGCGAGAAGGAATATAGTCATTTCCCAGATGGCCAAGTACGGATACCTTCACCCCCAGGTAGCCGATTCCATTAAACAGCTTCCGATAGAGCTTGACTTTAATCTGGAAGATCACAATACAGGCCTTGCCACATACTTCAGGGAATATCTCAGGAATATTATGAGAAGGCCCGAACCTGACAGGAACAGGTATGAGAGGGAATCCTCATACGAAGAGGCGCTGTGGGAATGGAACAACAACCCCCTTTACGGCTGGTGCAACAAGAACAAAAAACCCGACGGTACATTCTACGACATCTACAAGGACGGGCTGAAGATCTACACCACCATTAACTCACGGATGCAGCAGTATGCCGAAGAATCCGTTGCAGAACACCTTTCGAAGGATGTTCAGCCGGGCTTCCTTAAACGGGCAAAGAGTTTCAGGAACCCTCCGTATTCCAACGACATCACCAAAAAACAGGTTGAAGACCTGTTAATGAGATCCGTCAAGGACAGTGACAGATATATTATGATGAGGGCAAGGGGTGTCCCCGAAGATTCCATAATGCTTGCCTTCAACACGAAAGTTCCCATGAAGGTTTTTTCATGGAGGGGGGAGATCGATACCATCATGACGCCCTACGATTCCGTTCGCTATTACAAGTATTTCGTACGTTCCGCCTTCCTGGCCGAGGATCCTCATACCGGATATATAAAGGCCTATGTCGGGGGACCCGACTTCAGGTATTTCAAATGGGATGCGGTTACCCAGCAGAGGAAGCAGGTGGGAAGCACCATCAAGCCCTTCCTTTACACGGTCGCGATGCAGAACGGTTACACTCCCTGCGATGAGGTGGAGAATATCCCGCGGTCGTTCGATCTGCCCAGCGACTCGGTGCCATGGATCCCCAGAAGCTCAGGACCCAGGGACTACCATGGCAAAATGGTAACCCTCAAATGGGGACTGGCCCAGTCTGAGAACTATATCTCGGCCTGGCTCATGCAGATGTTCAGACCATCGGCCGTCGTGGACCTTATGAGAAGAATGGGTATCAGAAGTTTCATCGATCCTGTACCTTCAATATTCCTGGGGACCTCGGATATCAAACTAGAGGAAATGGTGGGCGCCTATTCAACCTACGCCAACAGGGGTGTTTATACGAGGCCGATGTACGTTACGCGGATCGAGGATAAGAATGGCAATGTTATTTCAAGGTTCTCGCAGCAGATAGAGGAGGTGCTGAGCGAGGAACAGGCTTACCTGATGCTCGACCTGCTTCAAGGAGTGGTGCAGATAGGATCGGGAAACCGGCTCAGGAGAGAACCATATCTTCTGCTGAATCAGATCGGGGGCAAAACTGGTACTACCCAGAACAATGCCAACGGGTGGTTCATGGGTGTCACTCCCAACCTGGTGGCCGGAGTCTGGAGCGGCTGGGAAGACCAGGCAATCCATTTTGAGACTCTCAGCGAAGGACAGGGTGCTGCCATGGCTCTTCCCGTGTTTGCTCTTTTCCTGAAGAAACTGTATGCTGACCCTCTTTTTGCCGATATGCAGTCGGATGAGTTCGAATGCCCTGCAAATTTCAGTATAGAACTCGACTGTGACAAGGCAAAGAGAGAAAGCTCACGAAGGGGAGGTTATATAAGAGAAAGATATTAATAATTTGATAATCAGTTGTTTTTAAGTCCGGTGCATGATCCTGACCGGCCGGTCGGAGCAGCAATGATCCGCTTCAGCTGAAAAGCGACCTTACAAGCTCTTCCACCTTGCCTACGCGCTTCACTTCTATATCAATTTCTTTCAGCGACAGATTCCTGTGGAAACGGGAGATGTAGATACGTCTGAATCCCATTTTTGAAGCTTCCCTGATCCTTTGTTCAATCCGTGATACAGGTCTTATCTCACCCGAAAGCCCTACCTCACCCGAACAGCAGATTTTCTTGTCAACAGCAATATCGAGGTTCGATGAAAGGACTGAGCTTATCACCGCCAGGTCGATAGCCGGATCATCCACTTTTATGCCTCCTGTGATATTCAGAAAAACATCTTTGACTCCCAGCCTGAAACCGGCTCTTTTTTCAAGAACTGCCAGCAGCATGTTGAGCCTGCGCAGGTCGAAGCCGGTCGAGCTTCTCTGCGGCGTTCCGTAAACTGCAGAGCTCACAAGGGCCTGGGTCTCGATGAGGAAGGGCCTGATGCCATCGATTGTGACGGCTATTGAAATGCCACTCAGCTGATCGTCATGCTGGTTGATGAACATTTCCGAGGGATTTGCCACTTCCCTCAGGCCATCGCCGGCCATTTCGAATATGGCGAGTTCCGAAGTTGAGCCGAACCTGTTTTTCACCGACCTGAGCAGCCTGTAAATGTAATTGTTGTCACCCTCAAAGTAGAGAACGACATCCACAATGTGTTCAAGTACCTTGGGACCTGCAAGAGAGCCGTCCTTGGTGATGTGTCCTATAAGGAATACCGGTGTGCCGCTCATCTTGGAATACTTGAGAAGACTTGCCGAACACTCCCTTATCTGCGATACCGTACCGGCTGATGAGTCGAGTATCCCGGTATGAATGGTCTGGATCGAGTCGACAATTATCAGCTCCGGCTTCAGATTGTCGGCCTGTACAAGTATATTCTCCAGATCGGTTTCGCTGTAGATATAGCAGGCGGGATTGGTCTTTTTTATCCTTTTGGCCCTGAGGCTTATCTGTTCCTCGCTCTCTTCGCCCGAAACGTAAAGGACCTTACTGTCATTCATGGCCAGTGCAATCTGCAGGGCAAGAGTCGATTTTCCAACGCCGGGTTCACCTCCAAGCAGTATAAGCGATCCCGGAACCATTCCGCCTCCCAGCAGCCTGTCAAGTTCGCTGATGCCCGTGAGTTGCCTGTTCTGCTCATCCGACCTGACATTGATCAGCAACTCGGGCTTCTTTTTCTCTTTCCCGGCAAGAAAGGTTTTTCCAGGCGATGAGACAGGAGCAATAATCTCTTCATGGTAGCTGTTCCATTCCTTGCATGCAGGACATTTCCCAATCCATTTGGGAGATTCCGCCCCGCAATTCCGGCAAACGAATACTGTCTTCGGTTTAGCCATTGTTTATTTCTTTTGGTTTTTTTCGTGAAAGCATCCAGAAAGCCAGCCCTCCCAAAAGTAAACCCAGCAGAAGCTGCGATTCGTGAGTCAGTATTGCATAGGCCGAGGCATCTTCAATGCTGACTCCTTCAACAAAGGCTATCCCTCTTGAGACGAAATAATGGAAAGCGCCCATGCCTCCCTGCACCGGTGCCGACATTGCAATGCTTCCTATGACAAGTATGAAGAGAGAGTTGCCGAAGGAAAGATATGAAGTGCTTTCGAGGCTGAAGACGACAACCCAGGTCATCATTGCATAACTGAACCAGATGAGTAAGGTGTGAAAAACGAATTCCCAGCCTCTTTTGAGCTTCAGGATAGTCTGGAATCCGTTGACAACCCCCCTGGCAATATTGAAGATCTTCGAAAAGAACCTGGTTTTGCGGAGTTTCTTCTTATACCTGAAAAGGAGGAAAAGCGAAAGAACTGATAAAAAGATGAGAATACCCCAGAGTACGGAGGCTGATCCAAACGCGGAAATCACCTTTTCCCTTAAGGGATTCATGACTGCCTCATTCAGATACTCCCTTATCTTACTTCCGCTTGTGAAAAACACGCCAAACGTGATCACGATTATCGATAATAAGCCGATGGTCC
>JAAYQC010000143.1 GCA_012519515.1 Bacteroidales bacterium
AGACCGCCGCATTCGACCACTCTGCCATCTCTCCTGAATTCAGCCTGTGAACAGCATCATGGCTGTCACATCCTGCCAGCCTCCATATAGTTGATGGAAACAGGATGACAAAAATAACCCAATTTCTTTTGATAACAGTTTTTAATAGACTTATTTTGCATATTTATCGAAAACTGGATAAAACAATCTAAATATTAGTAACTGTGAAAAAAATATCTAAATTCCTTTTGATCATGGGAGTACCTTGTCTGATAATGGCTTCATGCAATAGTCGGGCCGATGAAAAATCCAATCCTTTTTTCTCGGAATACAACACTCCCTTTGATGTACCGCCTTTTGAGAAGATCCATGCAAAGCATTACATGCCAGCATTTGAAAAAGGTATGGAAGAGGGCAGGAAGGACATTCAGAACCTTCTGAGCAACAGCGAAGAACCGAATTTTGAAAACACCATCGGCGCATTCGACAGGGCAGGCAAACTGCTGACTAAAGTAGCTTCGGTATTTTTTGCCCAGGCATCGGCAAACACCAGCGATTCACTCCAGGCGATAGAAATGGAGATATCTCCCAGGCTTTCGGCTTATCAGGATGAGATTATTCTTAACCCGGAGCTTTTCAGCAGGGTAAAGCATGTTTATGATAATCAGGCTTCAGAATCGCTTAGCGATGAGCAGAAGTTTATCCTTGAGAATCTCTATAAGGAATTCGTGAGGAATGGAGCCAATCTGAACACCGTGGACCAGGATACGCTCAGGAACATCAACCAGAAGCTGTCGGTTCTCGCGGTACAGTTTAACCAGAATGTTCTGGCAGAGACAAATAACTACAAGCTATTTGTTGACAGGGAAGGTCTCGCGGGATTGCCTCAGTCAATAATCGATGTGGCTGCTGAAACTGCCAGGGCTGCCGGCAAGGATGGACAATGGGCTTTTACCACGCAGAGGCCGAGCATCTTTCCCTTCCTTCAGTATTCGGAAAACAGGGACCTGCGCCGGGAGTTGTTCAGCGCTTACACTAACCGCGGCAATAACGGCAATGAATTTGACAACAACAAGATACTGGCCGATATTGTCAGGCTGAGGGCACAGCGTGCCAGGCTGCTTGGCTACAAGACGCACTCGCATCTTGTTCTTGAGCCCAGGATGGCCAAAAATCCCGAAAATGTTTTTGAACTGCTGAACAACTTGTGGTCAAAGGCAGTACCTGTTGCCCGGAATGAAGTTAAGGAAATGCAGAAGTTAATTGACAGTGAGGGAGGGAATTTCAGGCTTGAACCTTCCGACTGGTGGTACTATTCAGAGAAAGTGCGCAAGGCCAGGTACGATCTTGATGACAATGCTCTCAGACCTTATTTCCTGCTTGACAATGTAAGGGAAGGCGTCTTTACATGTGCCAACAGGCTTTACGGGATATCTTTCTCACCTTTGACAAACATTCCTCTTCCTCATCCTGATGCAGAAGCATATGAAGTGAAGGAGGCCGACGGATCGCATATCGGAGTTCTCTACATGGATTTCCATCCGCGCGACAGCAAGCAGCAGGGGGCATGGTGCGGAGGATACAGGAGTCATCATATAGTTGACGGTAAAGCCGTTACTCCGGTAGTTACCGTGGTTTGCAACTTTACGCGTCCTACAGCTGAGCTTCCTTCGCTGCTCAGCCTCGAAGAGGTAGAAACCCTGTTTCATGAATTCGGACACGCTCTCGAAGGCTTGTTCTGCAAAAACACCTACAACACTTCCTATATAGCATGGGACTTTGTGGAACTTCCGTCTCAGATCATGGAGCACTGGGTTACAGAACCCGAACTGCTTAATGTTTATGCCCGTCATTATGAAACAGGTGAGCCTATCCCGGCAGAACTGGTGGAGAAGCTTGAAAAGAGCAAGTATTTCAACCAGGGCTTTATCAACACTGAGCTTCTTGCAGCTTCGCTTCTCGACATGGCATATTATACACTTGAAGCTCCGGCAGTGATCGATGTGCAGCGCTTTGAAAAAGAATACCTTGATAAGATCGGTCTTATACCCGAGATTGTTTCCAGGTACAGGAGTACTTATTTCCTTCATATAATCGACGGGTACGATTCGGGCTACTACAGCTATACATGGGCTGCCGTGCTGGATAATGATGCTTTCGAGGCTTTTAAGGAAAACGGAGTGTTTGACAGGGCTACCGCTGAATCGTTCAGAAGGAATATCCTTGAGAAGGATGGTACCATGGATGCCATGCAGATGTATATTAATTTCCGTGGTCGTGAGCCTCAGATTGAACCACTTCTGAGAAACAGGGGACTTATTTCCCAATAATGATCTTTTTCGGGAGGCCGGGAAATTCCGGCCTTCTTTTTTGTCTGGCCCTGTTAAGGAGGATACTATGAAAAGCCTTTGCGGACTTACAGCTTCAGAGATAGCTGAACTGGGGGAATGCAATGAGAAGCATTCCCTGGCTATAGCCAACTGGCTTTACAAGAGCAAGCCGGGAGGGATGGAGCTTATTCCGGATGTTCCCCGGAAGCTAAAGGAGAAACTGAAGGACATATCCTTTCCCGGTGTCTTCGCCCCGGTTTCATCTATTAGATCTGCCGACGGGACCGTGAAATTCCTTTTCAGGAATGAAAGCGGACAGGAATTTGAGACCGTTCTGTTGCGCGATGCGAAGCGGACCACCGTATGCGTGTCGTCTCAATCGGGTTGCAGGATGGGATGTCCTTTTTGCGCCACCGGGAAGTACGGTTTCAGGGGTAATCTGTCGGTCAGGGATATCCTTACACAGGTCCTCGCACCGGGAATTGAAGGGAAAGTGACTCATGTGGTTTTCATGGGGATGGGAGAGCCGATGGACAATATTGACAATGTACTGAGGGCCTGTGAAATAATGACCGCATCGTGGGGTATGGCAATAAGTCCCGGGAAAATTACCGTTTCGACTGTCGGTATAACACCGGGTGTCAGAAAATATCTCGGATCATGTAACAGCAATCTGGCGCTCAGCCTTTTTTCGCCATTTCCGGAGGAAAGGCTGAGATCGGTTCCGGCTGAGAAGAGCTATCCTGCCCGGGAAATAATCGAGCTGATGAAATCAGCCACATCATTGAAAAAGAGGAGGATGAGTGTTGCCTATGTTATGATCAGGGGTGTGAATGATACAGCTGCTCATCTGGAAGCGTTGAAAGGACTTCTTCACGGGAGCGGTATAAGGGTGAACCTGCTGCCTTATCACCAGCTTCCCGGCGATGTGAATATCTCCTCCCCGCCGGAGACAATGAATAAATTCAGACATGAGCTGGTAATTTCAGGTATTTCGGCATCTATCAGGAAATCAAAAGGGGCTGACATAAGTGCAGCCTGCGGTCTTCTTGCCGCGGGACTCTGATAATCTCAGGCATCCGGGTTGATAAGCTGGAAAAGATGCTCATCCAGATATCCATCGTTTAGCCTGATCCAGTTATATCTTATCCCGGTTTGTTTGAATCCGGTTTTTCTGAAAAGCGCCATGCTTTCCTGATTATTCGACAGGACACTGCAGTATAACTGTTGAAGCATAAGCTTGGTGAAGCTGTATTTAATCAGGCATTCCAGTGCCATTGTTGCAAATCCCCTTCTTCTGTATTCTTCGGGTGCAATCAGTATTCCCACACCTGCCCGTCTGTGAAACGGATCATAATCAAACAGATCGATAGTGCCTATTGTTCTGTTATCGGCAATATGGTCGATCATAAGGCGCAGTTGCCCGGTTTCATGGATATCTTTATGTGAATTCTCGATGTAGCGTTTGAGGGTAAACCTGGAGAAAGGTGCCAGTGTGTTGCTTATGATCCAGTTCGCCGTGTCGTTTTCCCATTCATACAACAACTCCAGGTCCTCAGGTTCAAGGGCCCGCAAGCTTATTTCCCCGTACTTCATCAAAATATATCAAGTATTGTGAGAGCCGGTTTATCTGACGGCATTTACCTGCCTGATAAAAGCGTCATCAAAATCTTTCTTTACGTCGACCAGAGCAGCTTTAGCATCGGCAACAGACCTGAATTCTCCCCAGACATATTTATAGAATCCGTCGTCGGCAATTATTTCCCTTACGCCTGTATATCCCGGGAATATCCGGTTAATATCGATCGGACTCCTGGTTGCTTTCAGCTGGATAGAGTAAACAAGCGTTGAGTGTGCCGCTGTCGGTATTTTGACGGGTTCACCATCGCCTGCAAGATTATTGAGCTCATACTGGTTGATAACAAAGGCATCATTTAGTCCGAGTCCCTTCAGATAGCCAAGGTAAGTAATGGCATCCGACCTGTTGTAGAACACGCCGAGGGCATAGATATTTACAGTATCTGTATTTATAGTCCGGACAAACAGAATTTCATCCTTTATAAGGTTGCTGAAATAATTTGGAGACAGAACCTCTTTGGTTTGCTGCAGCACAATGCTGTATTTGATTGCGCTTGGCTGTCTCAGGTGTCTTGGAGTAAAGGCTTCATACCTGAGCACCACTCCTGTTCTCGGGTTGACAATCCCGAAGGTAACCCTTCTGTTGTATCTTCTTCCTTCAGGGTTATCTGTTCCGTCAGGATTGGTATTGACGGCGACGAAATTCGATTTGCCGAAAGATTTCTTAATGAATTTGTTGGCATCTATGCCCGACTTGGTGAAATAGTCAATCACAGCCTGAGCACGTCTGTCTGCAAGTATGTTATTGTATTCGGTGCTTCCCATTGAGTCGGTATATCCTGCAACCTCGATTGTAAGGTCGGGGTATGTAATAAGGATATTCTTGATTTCTTCGAGTGTTTGTCTGGCCCTGTCGTTAAGATCATACCTGTCAAAACCAAAGAGCACATTCTGTATTGAAAGAAATTCGCCGGTAAATACTTTTTCGGGTGCGAGTGACGGGTTCACGGCAAAGTATCCTCCGGTATAATAGAGTGGAAGGTTAAGTGATATGGTATCGGTGTTATATCCATCATGACTGATATATACCTCATAATCACCGGGTTTTATATCAAATTGGAATGTACCGTCGGGATTGACGGGGATATTTTGGATTATCTGCCCGGTATTAAGGTTTTTAAGTGTGATAAGTGAAACCTTTGGGTTGACTTCCATCCCGTCCTCAAGGAGGATTGTTCCTGAAGCAGTTGTTATTTCGTCAGCCGGATCGATACCAACTATCGTGTAGATATTTCTTATGTTTGATTTGTCGTCAAAATGGCTGGCCACGAACCCGGGAGCATTATTGTTCAGGATGAAATGGCTATTTTCCTGCACGGTGTTAAATGCGTAGGGCATCCCTACAGGTTGGGTCCAGCAGTTTGCCCTGTACTGTGATCTGAATACGTCGTGGCCACCCATGGTAATATGTCCTATCGAACTGAAAAGCAATGCATTATTCTCAGCATCAAAGTAAGGTGTGTCTTCGTCATAGGGAGTGTTGATTATATTGCCAAGGTTAACCGGGGGTGCCCATGTTCCGTCAGACTGCCTGGAAGATGACCATATATCAAGATCACCCTCGCCTCCGGGTCTGTTACTCGAGAAATACATCGTTTGCCCGTCGGGTGTTATAAACCCATGAGATTCCCAATAGATGGAGTTAATCGGTTTGCCCATCGATTTTATTTTTGACCATGTGGTATCGGTTCTTGTGCTGTAATACAGGTTCCCGTCGCCTCCGTCATCCAGGTAGATTATAAGTGTTTTTCCGTCGCCGGTAATAGAATTCGAGTAGAATCTGTCAAACCCTCCAAGCTGCCTGGTAATGTTTGACGGTCTTCCCCAGGTCTTGTTTTTGTAGGAGCAGTAGATCTGAGTTGTTCCTTCGTTTTTGACGGTAAAGATGAACACCGAGTCGTTTTTTGCAAGCACCGGGTTGCAGGCTCCGGGGTAGTCAGTCAGCCAGGGAGCGAAATATTCTGAAATCACCCTAACCGGTCTTTTCTTCATTTCCATGGCGTACCGGCAGTTTCGGATTTGAAGATCCACAAAGTCCAACTGGTATGTATCGGTAGGTGACAGTCTCTTTTTTAAATTGTTAAGGTAGCTGAGCGCCTGTTCGAGGCTGTCGCTCCTCTGGAATGCTATTGCCAGATACAGGTAAGTGTCGAGGGCTGCCTTGTCACCCGTTTGCCTGTATTCCTTTTCATTTGACACAACACCTCCGGCAGCCTTTTTCAGGAGTGCCAGGGCTTCATTATTCTTACCCTCAAGGTTAAGGTAGCATATCCCGAGTTTTGCTGCAAGATTGTAGTTGTCGGGATACTGTTTTAACAAGGGCTCATACAGCGAAGCAGCCTTATAGTAATTTTCATCATAGAGATAATACATATCTGCATTTTTGAAAGCCCTCTGAAATTCCCTTAAAGACATTTGTTGTGCGCTCAGGGCTGCAAAACCACTTAGCAGAACCGCTATGACGATATATTTCTTGATGGGGTAAAAGTGTTTCATCTTATTGCAAATTATAAATGACAATAAATATATTACAAAACTGTAGAAAAAATCCGAGCTTTTAGCAAAAAACTATAAAAAGTAAATTTAGTTATTTATTCAGAAGAATGCTAATCTCTCTTACGAAGGCATCGCTGAAATCAAGGAACTCATTTCTTTTCATAGCTGTTTTTGCCTCCTCTGCAGTAGAATAGGTGCCATAAAGGTAATGATACATCCCGTCAATTTCTTTGGTTTCCCTAACACCTTTCAGTCCGCGGAATGTTGTATTGATATCCAGAGGCACGCTTGTGGCTTTCAATTGGATTGAATAGTATTTTTTACTGAGGACATTTTTTTCACTGGTGCCACGGGTAACCTTCTTGACAAAGAGGTCAGCGGGATATCCGAGTCTGATCAGCATGTCGCGGTGGGCATAGGCATCATTTTTATTCTTGAAGACACCTGTTGTGTATCTGTAGAAGAAGTCATTCTCGTTGTAAAACACCCTTATATCGTCAACATACTTGAAGTAACTGATATCAACCGGATTATAAAGCGCCATAACCTGCACTGTATAGTATAGTATGCTTGTATCATGCAGATCGTCGTCTGTCACGTCATAGATTTGCAGGTCCTTTATGAGAATACCGGGATCTATCTGATCCACGACCGGGATATCCGACAGGTCGATCTTTTCGCCGGGTGGCGGATTTTTGTCGAGTATTATATCATCAAGCCTTATCAGGCCGGGAGGTGTGGCAACTGCAATTGTTGTATCCTGATGCTGAGAATAATATCCGGGAGCAGTGTAGATAAGGCGGTAGCTGCCCGGTGCAGCCATGAAGCTGTAATTTCCGGTTGCGCTTTCGGGGTATCCCGTATCGATGGTGTCGCCTGAAACCTTGTCGATAAGATAAATGGCATTGTTTTCATTGAATTCGGCAATGCTATCCTTCAGACTGTATTTTCCCGACAGCTCGTACACCCTGTTCAGTCTCTGGTTGGTAAGGGTAATATAGAAGATTTCCTTTTTCTTGTAATCGGTGTCTATTGAATAGAATCCATTCTCATCGTTATTGAAGGGCTGGAAGAACCTGTCATCATCAGTTGTGTTTATGGGGAAGCCAAGGTTCTCGGGAGTGCTCCACACCTTACCGTTTCCGCGGCTCCGGTAAATGTCGAATCCTCCCATGCCGCTGTGTCCTTCAGAAGCAAAGTAAAGTATGGAATCGTTCAGCGTTATAAAAGGAGTGTCCTCGTTATAGATTGTGTTGACTGAAGCACCCAGGTTTACAGCGGGCCCCCAGTTGTCACAGACATCCTTTTCGGAAACGTAAATATCGAGTCCGCCATATCCTCCGTCACGGTTGCTGGTGAAATAAAGCCTTTTTCCATCCTGAGATATCGAGGCATGCGATTCGTAGTATTTTGTATTTATGTTCTTGTTAAGCTTTTTTATCGGAGTCCAGGAACCGTCTATGTACTTTGATGTATAGATATTTCCATCAAAATTGTCGGTTTTATACAGGAAGAGGAGGGTGCCGTCGCTGTTAAGGGAGCATGACGAACAATCGTCTCCTGAATTAAGCTGGGAGTTTATTTCCACCGGAGGCTGCCATTTGCCGTTTATCTTTCTGGAGAACATAATGGCATTGATAAGTCCCCTTCGTTCAGTGTAAACGATGGTGTTCCCGTCGAAACTCACTGCCGGGTTTTCATTCAGCGATCCCTGGCTGAACTGCTGTCCCAGCCTTTGCTTGCTTATCCTGTCAGGCTGCTCCTGCTTGCTTATGGCGTTGTTGCATGCCTCGATCTGCTGGTCAATGTAAGTGAGGTTCTTCATTTTGCCCCTGACTTTGTTTTCCCCGGCCAGGCTTTTGAACTTGTTAAAGGTGCTGAGCGCCTTTTCAAGTTCATTATTGATCATATATGCCTTTGCAAGAAAGAACCAGGAGTCAAGGGGAGCTCTTTTTTCCTTGAAGGAATTAATTTTTGCATTGAAAGAGGAATTATTCACCGCCGCCTCAAGGTAGGGGATTGATCTTTCTTTTTCTCCGGGGATATTTAGGTAGCATACGCCTATTTTATACTTTATGTTGAAGTTGTCTTCGGTTTCAAGAAGAATGTAGAGGGGATTGGCAAGTTCCCATTCATCGAAAAGGTAATGCGACTCGGCCTCAGCAAAAATCTTTCTTTGTTCGGTTTTCGATTGCGCGGATGCAACAAAGGAAAAAAGTACCAGAAAAATGAGCTGCAGTAGAACTTTGAATATGCTTTTTCTGATTTTAATCATCAAACAAATATAACATATTTGTTAAAAAAATTATAAAGCATCTTTTATTTTTATGCCTGGTGATGGAATTGTGACTTGAAGTCGTTTGAAAGAGCTTCAGACCTGTCCCGAGCTGTAATTTCCGCGTGCCAATGATGTTCAATCGGGTCATTCTTTCATTTCTTAAAGCAATGATTATCCGATAATTATACCCGATGAATTTTACTGCTGGTAAGGATTCCTGTTGTTTATTGCTCTTCCAAGTGTTATCTCGTCAGTGTATTCCAGTTCGTCGCCTACTGCGACTCCTCTGGCCAGAGTAGTCAGCAGGATATTATACTTGTTCAGTCTGCGGTAAAGATAAAAATTGGTGGTATCTCCTTCCATGGTTGTGCTCAGTGCCATGATCACCTCTTTGACACCTCCTTCCTTTACCTTTTCCTCGAGAGAATCAATCCACAGATCGGCAGGTCCTATTCCGTCGACGGGAGAGATCACACCCCCGAGGACATGGTAGATTCCCCTGAATTGCCGTGTGTTTTCAACAGCCATTACATCCTGGATATTTTCAACAACACAGATTATTGAACTGTCTCTCCCTGAATCGCTGCAAATGGAACAGGTTTCCGAGTCGGATATGCTGTGACACGATTTGCAGTAGTTGATTTCACTCCGCAGCTTAATTATACTTTCTCCGAATTTCTTCACTTCCCCCGGGTCCCTTTTTAGAAGGTTCAGGACGAGTCTGAAAGCTGTCTTTCGTCCTATCCCGGGAAGTGAAGCGAATTCATTGACAGCATTTTCAAGAAGTTTTGAAGGCTATTCGGAGAAACTCATGGATGATTTTTTTGCAAAAGTAGCCCAATTATCGCCTTAAAATATACCTTTTCCTGATTTTTTGTCTTCCTTTCTTTTTGTTATCCTTGCATCTTTATTCGCGAAAGCATGAACCCAACTCTGATCCTGCTGATTTTTCTGGCATACACCGCCTTGTTGTTTGTGGTTACATGGATAACAGCCCGCAAGGCAAACAATCAGTCGTTTTATATAGGTAACAGGGTATCACCCTGGTTCGTGGTGGCTTACGGGATGATCGGCGCTTCCCTTTCGGGTGTGACCTTCATGTCGGTACCCGGGTGGGTTAAGGACACCCAATTCAGTTACATGGTGGTGGTGTTCGGCTATTTCTTCGGTTACCTGGTGATTGCGACAGTGTTACTGCCCTTGTATTACAGGTTGCGGCTGACATCGATCTACACCTATCTGGAGCAGCGCTTCGGTCATTTTTCATATAAAACCGGGGCTGCATTCTTCGTTCTTTCCAGGGTTTTAGGCGCATCGCTCCGGATGTTTCTTGTGATCAATGTATTGCAGTTGTTTGTTTTCGATGCATGGAATGTTCCTTTCTGGGTCAATGTATTGATTTTTATTATGCTGATCATACTTTATACCCTTAAGGGTGGTATCAGGACCATAGTGTGGACTGATACCCTGCAGACCACATTCATGCTGCTGGCAGTTGTGCTTTCAGTGATTTACATAAGCAGGGCACTTGGAGAGCCGGTTATGAAACTTGCCGGGTCAGTATGGAATAGCCCGATGTCGACCATGTTTATAACCGACTGGCATAGTGAAAGATTCTTTCTTAAACAGTTTCTGAGCGGCATGTTTATAACCATTTCCATGACAGGACTTGATCAGGAGATGATGCAGAAGAACCTGAGCTGCAGGAATCTCAAGGAGGCGCAGAAGAATATGTTCACATTCAGCGGAATAACTGTTCTGGTAAATTTCCTTTTCCTTATCCTTGGAGCATTCCTGCTGCTCTTTGCTCAAAGCAGGAACATAAGCGTTGCAATGAGTGATGACCTGTTTCCGACTATAGCTTTCAATTACCTGGGTCCGGTAGCAGGAATAGTTTTTCTCATAGGGCTTATTTCTGCTGCTTTTCCGAGTGCTGACGGAGCCCTGACATCACTTACCACCTCGGTGAGCATTGATCTTCTGGGCCTGGAGAAGAAGGAGCACCTGAGCGAGAAGGCAAAGACAAGGACCAGATACGCGGTTCACATCAGTATCGCGGCGGTATTCTTTATTTGTGTGCTTATATTCAGGGTGCTTAATGACAGGGCTATCATCGACAAGCTTTTCACAATAGCCGGTTATACCTACGGCCCGCTTTTGGGTATGTACACTTTCGGGCTATTCACCAGGAGAAGCGTAAGGGACAGGGTAACGCCTGTGATTGCAATACTTTCGCCGATAATTTGTTACCTGTTGAGCACTTATTCGGAGGTCTTGTTCAATGGTTACAAATTTGGATTCGAATTACTGTTGGTGAACGGCTTCATTACCTTTATGGGCTTATGGTTTTTCAGCAGGAAGCCCCATGCTGAAGCTGCCGGCAGATGAATTCCGGAAGGTAAAAAACCAGGTTGATTGTCAGAAGCCGATTCTCTGCTGCCCGGTTGAGACATCCGTATCTTCATATTCCTCATCCTCTTCAGAGGGAAGCTCCGGTTTGATTATAACAGTTTTGGTCCGGTAGGGTATATTCCATACTATGAAGTAGCTTATCCCGGCATTGGTCATTCTTCCTCCGTTCCCGTATCCCGGAACGGAAATGGGTTTAAGATGCTTTCCTCCCCCGCCTGAAAGAAGCATTTTCAATCTTATTGTCCAGCCCATGCTGAAGTTTTTAAAGACCTCGGTTTTGACCCCCGGAGCAACTTCAATATAATGAGCGAACATCTTTTTTGCAGGTATTGATGAAAGCGTTTCGCCCCAGTAATTCTCATGTTTGAAGGCAGTGGTTTGCGAATCGAAAATACTCATGCCATATCTGAATCCAAGTCCTGCCCAGTATTTTCCCCCGGCCTTATCGGGCTTGAGGAGGTTAAGGTCAAGGCCTAGCCTGGCAAAGGCTCCGCGGCTGTTATAGTCGTAATTATATTGAGAGTATTTGTAATCAGAGTAACCGCTTTCCAGGACATATGCCAATTTTTCGTTCCTGTCATATGAAATGAAGCCCTCCATATTCATATTGGTCCTGTTGTTAAAATAGAAACCGGGTCCGATCAGGTCAAATCCGGCCCTGATCTTCAGCGGAAACAGAACCGTATCCTGAGCCCTCAGGCCCTGCATATCAATGATAAGGAGCAGGCTAATAAAATATACGAATATTTTCCTCATTCGCTGTTGTTACGTTATCAGAGCTTTTGTAGATATAAAATGAATCATTTTTGCAGAAGAATGTGTCGAGCCTGTGGTAAAAAGAATATCCGCACTCTTTCGAGATCAGATGGGGGTAGCTTGTATAGATGAAACTGATCGTGTCGCATACATCGTTGATCTTTATTACGAACGAACATGTTCCGGAAGAAGCATCAAGTGGCAGAAGGCAGGGCTGCACACCTGGCTGTTTGTTATACAGCTTGTCCTGGATGCCTATACCGGTCACGCTAAGGCTGTCGGGAGTCTTTTTTTCCTTGGTTTCGTTGCTGTAGAAAGTTGCCTTGAGAAAAGCGTTCGTCTCTTCGAAGCATGCTTCAGGGTTGCAGGAGCTGAACACTGCCGGCAAGGTTGCCAGGAACAGGAATAATATGAATAGCCTATGTTTTATCCGCATATTATTTTGTATTTCAAACCTGCAGGCCGGCTGTTTTCCTTTTCAGGAATGCTTCTGCTCCTGAGATAGCGGAGTTTAATCCCATTGGATTCTTGCCTCCGGCAGAGGCAAGGAAAGGCTGGCCTCCGCCTCCTCCCTTAATTTCTCCTGCTATTTCCCTTATTATTTCAACAGCGCTTAATTTCAGGCTGTCAACCAGTTTATCGCTAACCATCACGAATAAGCTGGCCTTGTCGCCTATTGAGGCGCCTATCACCAGTACGGTGTTATCGGATGATTTGCGGACCTGGTAGGCTATGCTTTTAAGCATGTCTGCAGAGTCGGTGTCAATGATACCTGAGATAAACCTGATGCCGTTTATAATTTCAGCTTTGGCTTCCAGCTGCCTTATCATTGACATTGCCGCAGCGGTCTCGAGTTTTTCGATCGATTTTTTAAGTTGTACGTTTTCGGCTAACAGTCTTTCAACGCTTTCCCTGAGGTTGCCGGAATTTTTCAGCAATGCCGCAATTTCGTCGGCAGCATCGATTTTCTCATTTATATATTCCCGGGCTTTTTCAGCTGTCAGGGCTTCGATCCGGCGGATGCCTGCCGCGATGCCGCCCTCGGAAATGATCTTTATGATACCTATTCTTCCTGTGCTTTCGACGTGGGTTCCTCCGCACAGTTCAACCGAATCCCCGAATTTCACCACTCTCACCCTGTCGCCGTACTTTTCACCGAACAGCGCTATTGCTCCCATCCGGCGGGCTTCCTCCATGGGTACTCCTTCGGAGGCTTCCCGGCCAACATTTTCCCTGACCATCCGGTTGGCTTCATTTTCCACTTTTCTCAGCTCCTCCTTTGTGAGCCGGGCAAAGTGGCTGAAGTCGAATCTGAGGCGTTCGGGTGTTACCAGTGATCCTTTCTGTTCCACATGATTCCCAAGAACTATCCTGAGAGCATGATGGAGAAGGTGGGTGGCAGTATGGTTACAGGCTGTCATCAGTCGTTTGTTGAGATCCACGACAGCATGGAACATCTCATGAGGCGTGGATATTTTTCCATGACTGATGTGTATTATCGCGTTGTTTTCCTTTATGGTATCTGTGATTTCTATTCTTTGTGATCCTGAGACCAGGTATCCCGTGTCGCCCACCTGTCCGCCCGATTCGGCATAGAAAGGAGTTTTGTCAAGAATTATCTGGAGACTTTCCTTTCCTTTGAATCTTATTGTTCTGTATTTGGTTATCAGAACATTATCCTCGGTCTGGTTATATCCTGTGAATACTGTTTCTCCGGCCTCCCTTACTATAATCCAGTCGCCTGCTTCGACAGCAGCGTCTTCCCTCGACCTGTTCTTCTGACCTTTCATTTCTTCCCCGAAGCCATCGATATCGGTTTTTATCCCCTTCTCCTTAAGTATGAGGCGGGTCAGATCAATGGGAAATCCGAATGTGTCATAAAGTTCGAACGCGGATTTTCCCGGAAGGGTGTCGCTCCCTTCTTTTCTCAGCTCCTCGATTTTCTTCTCTATCAGTTTGAGACCTTTCCCGAGTGTTTTAAGGAAGGATGTTTCTTCCTCAAGTATCACTTTGGCAATATTATCCATTCCCGTTCTGAGTTCGGGGTAGCTTTCCCCCATAGTATCGGCAAGGGCAGGAACAAGCCTGTAGATGAAGGGTTCCTCCATTCCGAGATTGTTGTATCCGTATCTTACGGCTCTCCTGAGGATTCTTCTTATCACATAGCCGGCCTTGTTGTTCGATGGCATCTGGCCTTCGGCAATTGAAAAGGCAATTGCCCTGAGATGATCGGCGACAACCCGCAGGGCAATATCCCAGTTGTCCTTCACCCCGTATTTTTTTCCCGTGATTTCAGTTATTCTCGAGATAACCGACTGGAATATATCCGTATCGTAATTTGATTTCTTGCCCTGAACGACCATACAGAGCCTCTCAAATCCCATTCCGGTATCGACATGGCGAGCCGGAAGAAGTTCAAGTTTTCCGTTTGAGAGCCGGTTATACTGGATGAACACGAGGTTCCATATCTCTATAACCTGAGGGTGTCCTTTGTTAACCAGTTCGTGTCCGGGAATCTTCTTTCTTTCAGCATCATCCCTGATATCCACATGGATCTCGGAGCAGGGTCCACAGGGTCCGGTTTCACCCATTTCCCAGAAATTATCCTTTTTGGAACCGTTGAGAATCCTGGCTTCAGGTGAAGCGAAGCATTTACTCCAGCATTCAAAGGCTTCATCATCCCTGGGAACATTTTCTTCGGGGCTTCCCTCGAACACTGTTGCATACAGCCTGTCTTCCTCCAGCCCCAGTTTTTCCACGAGGAATTCCCATGCCCAGTCTATTGCTTCCTTTTTAAAATAATCGCCGAATGACCAGTTGCCCAGCATTTCGAACATGGTATGATGGTAAGTGTCATGTCCAACCTCTTCAAGATCGTTGTGTTTTCCCGATACCCGAAGACATTTCTGGGAATTTGCCACCCTGGGGTTTGCCGCTAACTGGTTGCCCAGGAAAACATCCTTGAACTGGTTCATGCCTGCGTTAGTGAACATGAGCGTCGGATCATTCTTTATGACCATGGGCGCTGAAGGGACAATATGGTGTTGTTTTGACTTGAAGAAATCGAAGAATAACTGTCTCAGTTCGTTGGATTTTAATGGGATCGGCATGGAATTATACAATAATTAACAAAAAATTGAGTTGTAAAATTAATTTATTTGTATAGATTTGTCAATTCCAGCATAAAAAACATGGGTAGTTAATGTTCAGCCGAAAATATTTCCTTGATCCCATAGATCTGCAATACAAACGCGTGAAGTTGGCATGGAAGGGTAAACTTGTAAGGTTTATTCTGTTCATGGCCGGTGGAATTGCTGTAACTATTCTATATACCTCTGTTTTCAACAGCATGTTTGGGGCTCCTAAGGAGAAGGCACTCAAGCAGGAGATTGAAAACCTCAGGTTCAAATACTCAATTCTGGAAATGAGCATTGACAATGCCCTTCTCACTCTGGGTGATCTGGAGTTGTCGGACGGTAACCGTTACAGGCCGGTTCTCGAAATGGATTCCGTACCCGCTTCAATCCGGAAGATGGGAACGGGAGGAGTCAGCAGGTATGATGAGCTGGAAGGTTATGATAATACACCGCTTCTTATGAGTACGCGCAGAAAGGTTGATGAAATAAAGAATCGCGCGACGGTTCAGCTTGAATCTTTCAGGGCTATTGAAGCACAAAAGGATGAATGGAAGCGCCAGATGGAGTACCTGCCTATGATAAGTCCGGTTAACGTGATTTACCGTCTCGGTGACGGTCTCAAGTTCAGGGAAAAGCATCCGGTTCTGGGGACGCCTCAATGGCATCACGGGCAGGATTTCAGTACTCCTCACGGAACAGAGGTGTATGCAACCGGTTCGGGGACTGTGATCGGAGCGGGATGGAACGGTGGTTTTGGCAACTGTGTGGTTATAGATCACGGCTATGGTTTCCAAACAACCTATGGCCATCTCAGTTCCATTAAGGTTAGCAAAGGACTGAACGTCAAACGCGGTGACCTGATCGGGCTGAGCGGAAGCACAGGCACTTCATCGGGACCTCACCTTCATTACCAGATTGACCTCTTTGGTCAGCACAAAAACCCTCTCTATTATTTCAATAACGATCTGAGCGAAGACGAGTACTTCGACATGATTCAGACACTTACATCACATTCCAGTCTGAGGTAATAATCAGGGAAATTTTGTCCCGCCGATGCCGGTTCTTTTCACCGGCCGGGTTTTAATTATATAATGAATTATTTATCTTTGTCTGGTCATGAGGAAACCGAAATACAAATTCAATCCGGAATCGCTGAGTTTTGACAAGATTAGACTTGGAGTCAGGGATATTCTTCTAAGGACACTGGCAATCCTGATTGGAACTGTAATTGTAGCTGTTGTTTTCAATCTCCTTTATGGCATATTTTTCGATACTCCCAAGGAAAAATCTCTCAAGAGAGAGATTGAGCAATTATCGCTGCAGTATGACATTGTTCACAGGGAAATGGCCAATCTTGAGAAAGTTATCGAGCATCTCCAGGAAACTGACGATAACCTGTACAGGACAATATTCGGGGCAGAACCCATCCAGTCCACCCAGAGGCAGGGCGGGATCGGAGGCGTTAACAGGTATGATGAGCTTGAGGGTTACAACAATTCAAAGCTGGTTATCGAGACTGCCAGGCGTCTCGACGGCATCAGAAAGAAGGTATATGTCCAGTCAAAATCGTTCGACGAGCTGATACTTTTGTCGAGGGAAAAGGAGGATATGCTCCGGTCAATCCCGGCAATAATCCCGATCTCGACCAAGGACCTGACCAGAATAGCTTCGGGTTTCGGCTTAAGAATTCATCCTATTTACAAGATCAGTAAATTTCATGCAGGAATGGATTTCACGGCGCCTCTCGGCTCCGAGATATATGCTTCGGGCGACGGGACAGTAGAATCGGTGAATTCCGGAAAGAGGGGGATGGGCAACTATATTGTAATCAACCATGGCTTCGGTTATACCTCCGTTTATGCTCATCTCGACAGCTTCGCCGTAAGGACCGGGCAGAAGGTTCACAGGGGCGATGTGATAGGTTATGTTGGTGATACCGGCCTCTCAATTGCACCCCATCTGCATTATGAAATACTTTTGAACGGGCAGCATGTCGATCCTGTCAATTACTTCTTTAATGATCTTTCAGCAGCCGAATACGAAGAAATGATCGAGATTGCCTCAAAAACGGGACAGTCGTTTGATTGATGATATCACAATACCATGCCGTACAGGGAGAAGAAAATTGAAAAACTCTATTATTCCATAGGAGAGGTCTCCAGAATGCTTGGAGTTCCGGTTTCCACAGTAAGATTCTGGGAAAACGAATTCAGGATACTGAAGCCCATGAAGAACAAAAAGGGCAACAGGATGTTTACCTCAAGAGATTTGAAGAATCTTAAAATCATTCATCGCCTTCTTAAGCATGAGGGCATGACTATTGCCGGAGTAAAGAAGAAACTGTCGGGAAAATGGGATGAAACCGACCGTGAATATGAGATCGGTGAATCACTGAAACGGATAAGGAGTCTTCTTGTTGAATTACGAGACAGCATCTGAGATGAAAACCGGGGAATTATGTTCATATCTCGATGCTGTTGTTCCGCTTTCACTGCAGGAAAGCTATGATAATTCGGGACTTCAGGTCGGCCGGCCGGAAAAGGAAATAGAGGCAGCCCTGATCACCCTTGATGTCACTGAGGAAGTACTGGAAGAAGCGGTCAGCAAAGGCTGCGGACTGATAATTTCGCATCACCCTGTTATTTTTAAAGGGCTCAGAAAGCTTGCCTGGAGCAGCCCTGTGGAAAGGATCATAGCCCGGGCAATCAGAAATGACATTGCAATCTACTCAGCACATACCAACCTCGATATGCTTGGCACCGGGGTAAGCAGGAAACTTGCCGAAAAACTGGGTTTGTCAGATATCAGGGTGCTTCAACCCCTTAAGGGAAGGCTGTTGAAACTGGTAACTTTTGTTCCGTTTGAACATCTCGAAAGGGTCAGGAATGCAGTTTTTGAGGCCGGTGCAGGATTTATAGGGAACTATGATTGCTGCGGCTTCACGGTGGCGGGAAAAGGCAGTTTCAGGGCAGGCGAGGGGACAAATCCTTTTGTGGGAGAAAAGGGAGAGATGCATTTTGAGAACGAAGAGAGGTTTGAAACTGTCTTGTTTTCACATCTGAAGGGAAAGGTAATTAAAGCTTTACTTGAGGCGCATCCCTATGAGGAAGTGGCTTATGACCTGTATAAGTTGGAGAATGATAACACTGATCTGGGACTGGGATGTTACGGGTATCTTCCTGAGGCAATCAGTGACAGGGATTTTCTTGCACTTGTTGCCGAAAAGCTTCAGGCGGGAGGCTTGCGCCATTCAGCTTTAAATGGAACCAGCATCAGGAAAGTGGCCGTCTGCGGCGGATCGGGATCGTCACTTCTCGGCGACGCGATAGCATGCAGGGCTGACGCCCTGGTGACGGGAGATATTAAATATCATACATGGTTTGAAGCTGACAACAAGATACTTCTGGCTGATTGCGGGCATTTTGAAAGCGAAAAATTCTCCGTTGAAGTCTTGCACGATCTAATTATTAAAAAATTCCCTAAATTTGCACTCCGGTTTTCAGAGACAAATACGAATCCGATAAATTATCTGTAAAATGGAAAAACCAAAAACATACGAAGCTGAAATTTCTGTTGAGGAGAGGCTTAGGGCGCTTTTCAGCCTGCAGCTTGTGGATTCAGAAATAGACAAGATAAAAACACTTAGAGGGGAGCTTCCGTTGGAGGTTCAGGATCTTGAGGACGAAATAGCAGGACTTGAGACGAGACTTGGAAACCTTAGGGAAGATGTGGTCAATCTCGAGAAATCCATTTCAAAGAAAAATCAGGAGATTATTGATGCTGAATCGCTGATAAAGAAATATGAAGAGCAGCAGAAGAATGTAAGGAATAACCGTGAATATGATTCCCTGTCAAAAGAGATTGAATTCCAGAACCTTGAAATAGAACTCTTCAACAAAAAGATTAAGGAATTCAGCCTTCAGATGGAAGAGAAGAAACTGGTGATATCTGATTCTGAAGCTACACTCAGCGACCGTCAGTCAGATCTGACTATTAAGAAAGCTGAGCTTGAAGAAATTATTTCCGACACCCAGAAAGAAGAAGAGGGATTATACAAAAAGTCGGATGAGATTCAGAAGAAGATTGAAGACCGCCTTCTCACTGCTTACAAAAGGATACGTTTAAATGCAAGAAATGGCCTCGCGGTCGTTCCGGTCCAGAGGGATGCCTGCGGCGGATGTTTCAACCAGATACCGCCTCAAAGACAGCTCGATATCCGTTCGCGCAAGAAAATCATAGTCTGCGAGTACTGCGGCCGTATTCTCGTTGATGATGAGATCGTCAGGGAAAATGTGGAAGGGAATAAACAGGACTGATTTGTCCATATCCATTTTGTTCACCCGCATCCCGTTTTACCTCTTACGCCAGGCTTAGGACTCTATTGCCGGTCAGTTCATGTACCCGGCTTTTTGTGCATCATGTAAATTTTCTAAATTTACATTTGTAATTTCATTATCCTACCAGCAATGACAACAGAGGAATTTCGCAAATCGGTTGCAGAGGGTATTCCGGAATCGCTTCCGGAACCTAAACCTTATGACGACAATGTAAACCATGCGCCCAGACGTAAGGATATACTAAGTCCGGGAGAGAAGAAGCTTGCTGTAAGAAATGCCCTGAGGTATTTCCCTCCGGAGTTTCACAGGACGCTGGCCCCGGAATTTGCTGCTGAACTTGCTGCCAGGGGAAGGATCTATATGTACAGGTTCAGGCCGGATTATGAAATAAAGGCCAGGCATATCAGCGAGTTTCCCTGCAGATCTGTTCATGCTGCCGCGATAATGCTGATGATATCCAACAACCTTGATGAAAGGGTTGCTCAGCATCCCCACGAACTGATTACCTATGGAGGAAATGGTGCAGTATTTCAGAACTGGGCTCAGTACCGTCTGACCATGAAATACCTTTCTGAAATGACTGATGAGCAAACCCTGGTAATGTATTCCGGTCATCCCATGGGGCTTTTCCCTTCGCACAGTGATGCTCCGAGAGTTGTTGTTACTAATGGTATGGTTATTCCCAATTATTCATCGCAGGATCACTGGGAGAAATTCAATGCCCTTGGTGTTTCGCAATACGGTCAGATGACAGCCGGATCGTATATGTACATAGGTCCGCAGGGTATTGTTCACGGAACAACAATAACCATTCTCAATGCCTGCCGTCGGATTGGAAAAACAGAACATGGGAATGGCCCCATGCTCTTTGTATCATCGGGTCTGGGAGGAATGTCCGGAGCCCAGCCCAAGGCGGGTAAAATTGCTGGTGTCATATCAGTAATTGCCGAAATCAACCCATTGGCCGTCAGGAAACGTTTTTCCCAGGGTTGGGTGGATGAAGTGATAAGTGATCTGGACCGGCTTATATTGAGAATCAGGGAAGCAAGGAAAGACAATGCAAGTGTTTCCATTGCATATGGAGGGAACATTGTCGATCTGTGGGAACGGCTGGCAGATGAAAATATCCGGGTTGATATCGGTTCAGATCAGACCAGTCTCCATAATCCATGGGCAGGAGGCTATTATCCCGCGGGTGTATCATTTGAGGAATCGAACAGGATGATCTCAGAGGATCCTGTCAGATTCAGGGAACTTGTAAAGAAATCGCTGAGGCGCCAGGTTGAAGCCATAAACAGGCATTGTGAACGAGGAACCTATTTCTTCGACTATGGAAATGCCTTTTTGCTTGAAGCCTCCAGGGCGGGAGCTGATATATTGAAGCCTGACGGAAGCTTTAGATATCCGTCGTATGTTGAAGATATTATGGGACCTATGTGTTTCGATTACGGATTTGGGCCCTTCAGGTGGGTTTGCTGCTCGAATGATGAAGCAGACCTTGAGAAGACTGACAGGATAGCATATGAAACCCTCGAACGGATAATGCTTAAAGCTCCTGATGAGATAGGGCTTCAGATGGCTGACAATATCAGGTGGATAAGGGAGGCAGGCAGGAACAGGCTGGTGGTGGGTTCCCAGGCCAGGATTCTGTATGCTGATTCGGAAGGAAGAATTGAGATTGCCAGAGCCTTTAACAATGCAATAGCCCGTGGCGAGATTTCTGCACCTGTGGTACTTGGCAGGGATCATCACGACGTATCGGGTACTGACTCACCATACCGAGAGACTTCCAATATCCGTGACGGTTCGATGTTTACGGCCGACATGGCTGTTCACAATGTTATTGGCGATTCATTTCGC
>JAAYQC010000144.1 GCA_012519515.1 Bacteroidales bacterium
CTTTTATCCGGGAAGCAAAAGGCCGTAAAGCTTTTGCAGTTTAATTTTTATGCTGTTGTATTATGAAACCCACATGTATTGCATACACAAACACGTATCTATATAATTTTCAAATATGTGGGTTCCCTGTCTGCCGACAGGCAGGCATCATACCGCTAAAATCAAAATTATATTATGATGAAAATTTCAGAAACAAAAACATTACATCTTCCTATCCTGGTAGAACAGGACGAAGATAATATTTACATTGTAAGCTGCCCGGTTTTTAAAGGTTGCCATTCTTATGGTTCTACCATTGACGAGGCATTGAGCAATATTAAGGAAGTCATTGATATGTGCATTGAGGAAGAAAAGGAAAAAAACATAGGAATAAACCGTTTCGTGGGTTTCAGGGAAATTCAGGTTTCGTTAAAGTCGGCTGCCGTTTAAAACATTAACCATGCCCCAATTACCTGTTATTTCCGGTAAAGATTTAATCAAATTCCTGCAAACACTTGGTTTTGTTGTTGTACGGGTTAATGGCTCTCACCACAGGTTAAAACACCCTGATGGAAGGGTTACTACAGTCCCGGTTCACAAAAACGAAGACCTGCCCAAAGGTCTCACGCGTAAAATAATCCGCGAAGATTTGGACATGGAACTGGATGAGTTCCTGGCTATTTATAAAAAGTACAAGTAAAAAACGCCCCGCACGGAACACGGGGCACGGGGTGCAGAGACAGGTCGTGTAGGTCCTGCAAGTCGTGCAAGTCTTGCAGGTCTCTTACAATGAACCTTTTGCTAAACGCTTAACCCTGAACGCTTAACGCCCTGAGCTTTTTACTTTTCACTTTTTACTTTCAACTTTCATTTGTGCCGCTAGCCGCCCGCCGCATACCGTGTACCGCTCCGTTATAACAATGTTATAACATATCCCGGGCCGCATATCGCGAGCCGTGTCGTTTTTCCCACGTACCGCGCCCAAACAAATAGCAAATAACGTTTACACTTGCTTTATTTCAGGATGAGATCCCTTACCCCCCCCTTAAAATCGATTTCTGATTTTGATCACGGCTATGTGAATTAATCAGGCTCGACTGTTATAATGATCATTATGTAAGTTTGAAAATAAGAAGTAAATTTGATCATAAACAATAGCCTGAGCCGGCAATAATGGGAAAAGCTATGAATTTGCAAGAGACTAAATTATGCAGAAAGATGGGCCTTGAGCAAGGATATATTGAAAAAATGGCATGGAGTTTGATATAAGAGAGCCCGGTTAAGGGAAAGCCTTCAGCCTGGCTCTGAAAATAATAAACCTGAAAAAGGAATGACAAATTCAAGAAACTCTTTTTATAACATTGGAGGATAATAACCATGGAAAAACTATCTCATGTTGACGAAACCGGAAAAGCATCAGTGGCCGATGTAGGAGCAAAGGAAATCCAGCGCCGCAGCGCCAAAGCTTCAGGACATATTAAACTCTCCGACGAAACTCTTGGTCTGATAAGAGATAATCTTGTTGAAAAGGGAGATGTCCTGACTGTAGCCCGGATAGCAGGCATTAACGCGGCAAAGCAGACAGCTTCGCTTATTCCCCTTTGTCATAACATTCCTCTCGATCATATCAGTGTCAGACTATTTCCTGATGAAGTCGGTATCGTGGCTGAAAGTGAAGTCCGCTGCACGGGCAGGGCAGGTGCCGAAATGGAGGCGCTGACTGCCGTGAACGTTGCCCTTATGACTGTCTACGACATGTGCAGGGCAGTGGATATGATGATGGTCATCGACAGGGTAATGGTTACGGAGAAGACCAGGATATGAAACTCTTGAGCTGCCTGAACACGCTATCCTGATGCAACACGGACTTGATCCTCACCGAAAACACTAATCGGTGAGCCTGTTTAGCGTGTTGATGGTCTGTACTCCTATAATCCTGTCGTACCTTTCCCTCGGATTTCTGTAATAAATCAGTACAGTATAATCGTTTTCAGTCTCATAGTGACTGCCCTCAAACCTTGAGGCAACACTGTCGTCACTACCGTCCCTCCGGAATACATATTCGTAATTGTACCATCCCTGCTTCAGCAGGATAATGCTCTCATAAGCCTTCGCATCGGGATTGTAACTCATCAGATTTGTACTGTTGAACTCCCAGTTGTTGAAAGCCCCCGATACATACATCTTTCCACCTTCGACCGGATAAAGCGAAGGAAGTGTGAAATATACATATACATAATCAGCATCCGTATCCGGATTTTTTTCCTCCTGTATCGCTATGTAGAACTTTCCGTTGAAATCCTCCCAGTAAAAATATGGCTTGAATTCCCTGTCGTCCGATGGCGCAAGATAGACATGATAATTCGACATGAAGTAATCGATCTTCCTTACAAACTGCGACTGGTACCTTATGCTTTTTATGTCGAAGTACCTGTATTCATTCCCCCCGGGAAACACGTTAAGATCGGTCAGTGAGTTGTATTTCAGCTGGTTGCTGCTGACGAACGCGGGTTTCAGATTCTTTCTGGCATTGTCCCACCTCCCATTCTGAAGTATGAATGCAAACACGTCCCTGTAAGGATCGTTTACTCTCAGCGACGAGATTGAGACATCGAAATCAATCTGCTGGTTCCTGTTGAGATCGGCCGTCATCCTCGGGCGGTGGGCCGAGATACTGATCCCGGCAACATCCTCCGTTACCATGAAACGGTATGAGAGAACCGGATTCTCAGGATCATTCGAGGGATGGATCAGGATAATGTAATTACCTGAAATCTTGAAGTTTATCCTGTCGTTGGGAAAGGACAGAGTGTAGTGGGTGTAATGAACAGTGGTGTTGAACGAAGGCCTGTAATCCTCCAGGGGATTCTCAGGAAAACCTTCAAGATAATCAGTGTAAAAGATATCTGATCTTTTCCAGTCCTTGTCACAATGAATGAAGGAATAGTAAAAATCATCAATATCGTTACCCAGGAGATCAAAATGCAGCATCAGCTTTTCATCGCTGTTGAGCTTTATCACGGGATACGACAGGTTCCATCCTTCCTTGTAGAGCTGGACGGTTTTAATCCTTTCATCAAAAACATGATTGGTCAGCATAGCTTCTGTAATGCTTTCCTGATTCAGAGTGAAAGCATTAGCGAAAAACGTCAGTAGTATCGGGATAATCATCATTTGAATTTAAAGGACAAATTTATAAATAGAGACATTTATCAGAATCATTTCTGCATTATTTCGTGAAATTAACTTGCTATTTATACATTTGCAGTTCTGTTATCTGACTAACAGAAATCTGATCAGCCAGACTTGTTTTAATAGATCAATTAAGATGCCAAGATCGATAAAGTTAAAAAAAGGATTTGATATCCGGATGCAGGGAATTGCTGAAAGGAATATCGCCGGAACTGTCAGTTCTGACCTGTATGCCGTCAAACCTGTTGATTTTCCGGGACTGATACCGAAGCTTGATGTACGCCCCGGAGATTCGGTAGATGCAGGCAGCCCTCTTTTTCACGACAAGCTTATCCCCGGGATAAAATTCGCTTCACCTGTAAGCGGGAAAGTGGTGGCGGTCAACAGGGGCGACAGAAGGAAAATACTTGAGGTTGTTGTTGAAAAAGACGGCGACCGGTCGGTGGATTTCGGGAAAGCTGATCCTGAGAAACTTCAGGGAGAAGAGGTCAGGGAGGCTTTGCTGAAGTCGGGCCTCTGGCCGGCTGTACGCCAGCGCCCCTATCATATAATCGCAAACCCTGCCAGCCTGCCTAAATCTGTTTTCGTATCATGTTTTGATACAGCTCCTCTGGCTCCGGATTATAATTTCATCCTTGAGAATTCATCAGTATCCGGCTTCAAAACCGGGATCAAGGCACTGTCGAAGCTGACCGGAAGGAAGGTAAATCTTGTCCTTAAGACCGGAGCCGAAGGAAATGAAACTCTTGAGGAAATTGAGGGAGTGGAAATATCTTATTTTTCAGGACCCCATCCTGCCGGAAATGTAGGAATCCATATTCACCATCTCGACCCGGTGAACAAGGGAGAAGCAGTATGGTATGTCAATTTCCAGGATGTAATTGCAATAGGAAGGCTTTTTGACGAGGGCATTTATAAACCTGAGCGTCTCGTGGCGCTTACCGGTTCGGAAGTCCTGAAGACCGGCTATTTCAAAATGCTTGCCGGTGCGGCAATTACAGGCGCCGTTGAAGGCAATGTAAAGGAAGGCAGCCTCAGGTTTATCAGCGGAAACGTTCTCACCGGAACAAGAATAGAGCGCGATGGCTTCCTGGGATTCTATGACTCCCAGATAACGGTTATCCCCGAAGGCAATTATTTCGAGATGTTCGGCTGGGCTTTGCCCGGTGCCGGAAAGCTGAGTTTCTCGCGGACTTTTCTTTCTTCATTGTTCCCGCGGAAAATATACAAACCCGATACAAACCTGCATGGAGGCGAGAGGGCTTTTGTAGTGACAGGTCTCTACGAAAAGGTGCTTCCCATGGATATCTATCCGATGCATCTACTGAAAGCTATTATTGCACATGATATCGACATGATGGAAAACCTGGGAATCTATGAGGTGGCAGAGGAGGATTTTGCACTTTGTGAGTTCGTATGTCCCTCAAAGATCGAGATCCAGTCGATAGTGAGGGATGGACTCGAACTGATCAGAAAAGAAATGAGTTAGGAAAAATGTGATTTATTAATATATGGATTCACTGAGAAAAAAGATTGATAAACTGAAACCCCAGTTTACGAAAGGGGGTAAGTTTGAGAAACTGCAGTCGGTGTTTGAAGGTTTCGAAAGCTTCCTTTTCGTTTCCGACAAGACCACCTGCAAAGGCTCACACATCCGCGACTCGATCGACCTTAAACGCACAATGACCGTCGTGATCATTGCCCTGATACCGGCGCTCCTTTTCGGATGCTACAACACGGGATTGCAGCACTTCAGGTCGGTCGGAACCGATCCGGCTCTGCTTCAGGCTTTCTGGTTCGGCTTTGTTAAACTGCTTCCGCTGATAATCGTAAGTTATGTGGTCGGCCTTGGGATTGAATTTATCGCGGCCCAGATACGCGGCCATGAAATAAACGAGGGTTACCTGGTGACTGGCCTGCTTATACCCCTTATCATGCCAATCGATGTACCTCTCTGGATGCTCGCCCTGGCAGTCGCCTTCTCGGTGATACTTGGCAAGGAGGTGTTCGGCGGCACCGGTATGAATGTATTCAATCCCGCCCTTCTCGCCAGAGCATTCGTCTTTTTTAGTTACCCGGCATGGATGACAGGAGATAAGGTATGGACCGAAGGTCTGACAAAGGGCATGAATGTAATCGACGGATATTCAGGCGCAACTCCCCTGTCGATGCTCGCCACGGGCGATACTGCCAATCTGCCTTCATTCATGGAAATGTTCATAGGTACTATCCCCGGTTCGGTGGGAGAAACCTCGGTGATTGCAATACTTATCGGAGCTGCAATACTCCTGATAACCGGAATAGGAAGCTGGAAGATAATGCTGAGCGTTTTCGCCGGGGGGATAGGGATGGGACTGCTGCTGAACGGCTTCGCGGCAAATGAGTACATGGAACTCCCCTTTTATTATCATCTGGTAATGGGCGGATTTGCTTTTGGAGCCGTGTTCATGGCGACCGATCCGGTTACCGCTGCCCAGACTGAAACAGGGAAATGGATCTACGGCTTCCTGATAGGGATACTGTCGGTGTTGATTAGAGTTCTTAACCCGGCTTATCCGGAGGGAGTCATGCTGGCAATTCTGCTTATGAACGTTTTTGCTCCGCTTATAGATTATTTTGTGGTTCAGTCGAATATAAGGAGAAGGCTCAAAAGAGCCAGGGTTTCACTTAATACCGGTGTAAAATGAGACAATTCAGCAACAGATATATTTTCATCTTCTCCTCAATTTTGGTGATTGTGGTGGCAACCCTGCTCTCACTGGCTGCAACCCTGCTTCAGCCGGCACAGGCAAGAAACCTTGAAATAGAGAAAAAAAGGAATATGCTTGAGTCCATCAATGTGGAAGCTACAAGAGAAAACACTGAGGAACTTTATGACAAGTACATAAAGGAAGGATTTGTCGTCAACAGCGAAGGCAATGTAATCGAAGGCGTTGATGCTTTCATGGTTGTGGTAAAGAACGAACAGAAGAAACAGCTAGAACAGCAATATCTTCCGGTGTTCAGGGCTGAACCCGACGACGGCGAGAAAGTAATAATCGTACCCGTTGAAGGGAAAGGCCTGTGGGGACCGCTTTATGGCTACGTTTCCCTGAAATCGGATATGAACACAATTTACGGTACAAATTTCGA
>JAAYQC010000243.1 GCA_012519515.1 Bacteroidales bacterium
GGCACGAGCGGGCTGATCACAGCCGCGTGGGCCAGATCGTCCTGAGTGTTGCGCAGGATGTAGAAGCCCAGCACCCCTGTCTCGGATTGGGTGACCCAGGTGAGGCTCACATAGTTATCCACGGTGAACGAAGCCGTAAAGGAGGAGAGTTCGACCGGGGTCTGCACTGGACGCAATTTGAAGATGATGGTCACCGTGTAATTGTTGTTCTGGTTGAAATCGCTGGCACTCACATAGATGGTGGTCTGTTCCCATTCATAACCTGGGGGAGGTGAGGACAGGGAGTAAGTTCCAGCCAGTTGTCCGGGAGCGTTGTTGGTAAAGGTGTGGCCTGTTTCCTCGCCGGTGTCAAGGCCGTTCCGGTAAATGGTGTAGCCGGTGATGGGATTGCCGTCCTCATCCTGCGACAACACATTGAGAGTTTGGGTGGCGCGCACATCCAACACGAAGGGGTCCTGCCTGCGGTTGAGGCGCAGCCAGTGCTCGTTGTCGTAAATATCGTTGGCAATGATCGCGTAGTGGATTGAATCGCCCACAGCCAGGTTGACGCCGGGGATGGTCATAGTGTAATCATTACTGCCCAGGTTCTGCCAATAACCGGTAGGGTTGGCAGGATCGATCATGCTGAGCGGAACATCCACCCAGGCGCCCCAAGTGCCGGTGTCGGCATCATAGATCTGGTAGGTTACATAGGTGCTGTCGGCGTCGAGCGCGTTAAAACTGGTGATCTCTATGGGCAGGATGACGTCCGTGGCTGGCGGCACCGAACCCCAGAGCGGATGGTGCCAGATATGCACCATCTGTGCATCCCAGATCGTGTTGATGCGGCAGTGCAACGCGTCGGAGGACAACCAGGGATCAGAGGGTTTTGCCATGTAACCCTGCACCTCATACTGAGGCATGGCAGTCTGGTAGGCGGCTATTGCGGCGGCATCCAGAGAGGCATAGTTTCCGCCATAGGCGGGGATGTAGATCTTGCGGTTGTGGATGAAGCTGTTGGCGTAGTTGGTCACCTCTGGGACTTCATCCACGCGATGGACGCGGTAGGGGAAGTGCTCGCCGTAGCTGGAGGCGCGGGTAGCCCAGTCGGTCACCGCGTTTTCGGTAAGCTGGTATTCGCTTGAGCTTTCGGGCACCCTTTGGATCATAACGATGTCCACATCCAGCAGCTTGCACCAGCAGTCCATATGGTCCACGATTGTATTGAGGTCGGTGTCCGGATCCTGGAAGATCATGTAGTTGTCGATACCCAGGAAATCGTGCATGACTGCCGCTATCTGGGCTTCGGTGTAATTATACCACGGCGTAGGTGTGCCGGTATTGACAGGTTCGCCGTCATTGTCGTCGCGCACCAGATTGGTGGACATCGCGGCGCCGTTGCCATCGGTCATGATGTTGCCGCCGGTATGAATTATAGGCGCATTGAACACCCTGTTGTCATAGTTGGTGGGATAATTGGCCTCAAGATAGTCGTTGATGTAGCCAGCCGCCGCGTCATCCAGAGGACGGGGACGGTTGTAGGCGAAATCCACCAGGCTCATTTCGCGGCCGCGGGAATCCCCGTGGAAGATATGCCAGGGGCCCCAGTCACGCGCCCAGTAGGTGTTGGTGGGGAAGTTGATGAATTTGCAGTTGCCCATGTTGGCGCCAATGCCTGTCAGATAATTGCTGCAGTCCGTTACTTGACTTGCTTCGCAGGCAATGAACACGGTGGTTGTTTGCGACAACTCCACGATCAGGGCATCCGGCACACCGAACTTGTATCCTTGAGGGTTGCCAGTATTATAGTAATCCCAGCTGATGCCCACTCCCACGGCGTCTTCCCACTGCGCCACCATGCGCGGATTAACCGGTATGATGTTGCTGGCAGCCAGCACCGTGAGGGTCACCGGCACAGTGATGGTGCCGAAATCGGTGGTGATCAC
>JAAYQC010000145.1 GCA_012519515.1 Bacteroidales bacterium
GGGGGGTATGGGTGAGGCCGCGGCGAGAAGAACAATTTGTTCCAATCCGGAAGCTTTCACTCTCGCCGCGGCCTCACCCCAACCACCCCCAGTGGCACCTGTCATCCCTCGCCGAACCTTCCGCGACTTACCTTGCCTGACCCTGTATAACTTTTCAAAACGGACAATCAGTTATACAGCAATACTGAGGCGAGGGATCCCCTCCTCGAATAAGGCAAGTGTCAGTCAGTTGCCATTTACTATTTATTTGTACACGGTACGCTGGAAAAACGGCACTCTACTTGCGATATGCAACCCCGGGATATGTTATAACATTGTTATAACGGAACAGTACGCGGTTAAAAGTGAAAAGTTGAAAGTAAAGCGTTTAGCGTCTTGCACAAGACAGTGCTCCACACCCTGTGCCCTGTGGCATTAACAAATTGCTATTTACTCTTTAGTATTACTTGGTTTTGGACAATTTCATTTGTTGAATAAGAACACTTTCTTGTTGAAAAGTTTTGCTGATTCAAAAAAAAGGCTTTTCTTTGATAAAGTTTAGTTCTAACTAAACATCATGAACAAATATACGTTAACCCAAATAGAAGCTATTGAAGGAAAACAAATCTTTTATAAGCTTGAAATAAATGGGTATTGTCAATTTGATGAATACGAAAGCAAAATTGGCACAAATGCACGGTACATGGATGAACTTTTCTCAATCTATGGTACCATGGAGGATGTTGCTAATAATAAATTAGTTCCGAAGGAGAAGTTCAAAGATATCACTTTAAGCAGCAAGGATCCGATAAAAGAGTATGAATTCAAGTCAAAGCATTTACGAGTATATGCTATCAAATGTGACGACGGAAAGATTATAATACTAGGTGGTACAAAAAACAAGCAAAAAAGAGAAATAAAAAGATTCAGATCTATTAAGAAAGACTACATAGCAAGCCGAGATTATGAAAAGAGAAACCCTTATAAAAAGTAAAGGATATAACGTTACGAAAATTCAAAACGAGCTATTCCGCCTTGTAGAAGAATACTTGAAGGAGAATAACAAAAACAGATCCCAGTTTGCCAAAGAACTAAAGGTAACCAAGGGATATGTGTCACAAGTATTAAATGGCAACTTTGATTTCAAATTATCAAAATTAGTTGAACTCTCTTTGGCAATTGGCAGAATACCCGAAATACAGTTTGTCAAATTTGACGAATTATCCAAAAAAGAAATGCACTCACAAAACTTCAAAGTAATTCATCTGAATGAAAGAAGGTTTGAGAATCAACCAACTGAGGTTGATCCCAAGAAAATTCTATATAATGAATTAGGATCCAGTAATTTCATCTATAAAATTGCTGAATAATGGTTGAGAAACAATTAAAATTCGAGCATCCATTTAGAATCTATGAGATTAAGACCAATTCTTTTTCTGTCAAAGATTTAAAAAGTGAAGAAGCTGAATCATTTTCAGCAAAAGATTTAACTTTCAAAACCAGACCTAGTTTTGGTTTTGATGAAGAACTTAGGGTAATAAAGGTTAGCTTAAACATATCTTACTCCTACAAAGAAGAGGACTATTTAAGAATTGATGTAGATACTATTTTTGAAATTGCAGAAGTTGAGAACCTACCGCTACAAGACAAAAATCTATTAGCTACATTGCTTGGAATTGCATTTTCGACAACCAGAGGAATAATACTTACTCTGACAGTAGGTAACTTTATGAATAAATTCTATTTACCGATAATTAATCCTTCAGAAATTATAGAGGATAGTTTTAAATAAAATTCTCTGCAAAACGGACTCACTCAACAATCCATTCGTAAATACCCGTGGAGAATTCCTTGTTAAGCTTAACTCTCAATCTAAGGGCCGATGTTTTAACCGGCTCAAATTCAACACTGTCAAAGTCGTCCTTTGTTACTGTGTAACCCGACTTGTCCTTTACCGGCTTCCATGTGCCACCTGCAATGTACTGCAGTTCCCAGGCATCCGGAATCCGACAGCCGCCGTCAGGCCGGTCGTCGAACCAGTAAACCTGCGATTTTGAAACGGTTTCAGCTTTTTCAAAATCATATTGAACATAAACCCACTGATCCTTATCGGGCCACCAGTGATAATAGGTCACGGAACGGTCGTTTGAATTTGAAGGCAGGTACTGATCATTAAGGGCGGAAAGGGCTCTTGACGGCTTGTTGCCGCTCACCCTGCTCCTGAAGGCAATGGTCGGAGCCGGCAAGGGCTTAGAGCTTTCAGGGCTCAGCGGAAGCCATACCATCATCTGACCCGGCCCCCTGTTGTTCCATAGTGCATATGGAATAAGCGTCACAGCCTGTTTTTCCATTGTCTGCACTTTGGAGTCGAGTGTCTTGTATGTCTGATATCCTGAAGCCTTAATTACTTTCGTTCCGTTCAAAAGCTCTTTTTCAAACCCGGAAGTAAATCCATCCTGCCTGTCGATCACCAGGTTAAGAACCCTGCCATCAGCATTGTCGGGCCATTCGGCGCAATAGATAATCGGACCGCTCTGAACGGCTATTTTGCCTGCATCATCCTTTATACGCTCGTCCGCAACGACAGTCCTGACAGGCATAGGAAACACGAGACTGATCCTGTCTCCCTTTTTCCATTTCTTTTTGATCACTGCATATCCGTTCACCAGCTCAGGATCCACTGTTTCACCGTTTACCGAAATGCTGTATTGCTCGCTGTTTTCATCAGCAAATCTGTAAAGCCCTCCCTGGATGGCTTCATTCCTGGCCCATCCCGGAATACGCACAAGGACTGAAAAGGTCGCGGGTGTTTCGGGATCCACCGACAGCTCCACATTGCCATCCCATGGGAAATTCGCCTTCTGCGATACTTTAAGCTTGTTTTCACCAAGGGTAATATCAGCATCATTTGAAACATAAAGGCTGACATAGAGTTCCTTATCTGTTACTCCATAGATATAGCCGGGAATGGCCGGGATAAACCTTGCCACATTAGAAGGGCAGCAGGCGCATCCGAACCATGCCTGACGCTCATGCTGGCCGTTCGACTCAAGGGGATTGGGATAAAAGAACCTGTCGGCCGAAAGGGACACTCCCGAAAGCATTGAATTATAAAGGGTTTTTTCCAGTATATCCATGTATTTTCCGTCACCGTGAAACAGGAAGAGCCTGTGGTTGGTGAAAATGTTGCCTATTGAAGCGCATGTCTCGCAATAAGCCGACATATTGGGCAGATAATAAGGATCGGCAAATCCTTCATTGCCGCCTGTGGCGCCGATGCCTCCGGTAAGATATATTTTGCCGTAAACAATGTCTTCCCATATCTTTGAAATGGCATTTACATAAGCGCTGTTTCTTTCAATCGCGGCTATGTCGGCCATTCCCGAATACATGTATGTCGCCCGCACCGAGTGCCCCACCGCTTCGGTCTGGTCAACCACTCTCCGGTGAGCCTGATTGTATTCCTGTCCGTTCGGGCCCCTGATATCAAGAAAAAACTTCGCCAGATCGAGATATCTTTTATCGCCGGTTGCCCTGTACAACTTGACAAGTCCCATTTCAATGACCTGATGCCCGGGATAGACTTTCTGCCTGTCGTGTCCGAAGTCCCTGTCAACCAGGTCGGCCGATTTTATAGCGATATCGAGGAGGGATCGCTTGCCGGTTGCCTGGTAATGAGCAACCGCGGCTTCGTAAAGGTGACCCAGGTTATAGAGTTCATGACTCAGTATGGAATCAAGTTCCCACCTGTTGGGACTGGCCCATTCATGAAGTCCCTTTCCCCCATGCATTTCTGCTATGGTACGGTTAGTGAACAGGTAGCCGTCATCCTCCTGTGCCAAGCCTATCTTCCAGATCAGAGTATCGAGATAGGCATCAAGCTCCGGATCGGGTTTTGTCTGAAGCGAAAAGGCCGCTCCTTCGATGATCTTGAAAACATCGGAATCATCAAAGGGATAAATGGTTCTGAAAGTACCGGTGTCGAGCCCGCCCGCTATCTCAAAGTTCTTAACCCTGCCCGATGACTCGCAATATGAAAAGGCGATCGGGATCGTGACATCAGCATTCTTCCTGATCCTGGGCGCCCAGAAATCATCCGTCACCTTAACAGATGTAAATGGCACGGGCTGAATCGGGTAGTCAGCGTCGGTGTTTTTGCTGCAAGCGAATGCAATAAGAATCAGCAGCGCTGCAGTGAGGAGAAAAACAGATTTCTGCATGATATTAATTTTCAATTCCAAAGTTTTAAGAATTTAACCGCGGATTTATTTCTTCAACTTTCCGCGGTTAAACTCTTTATTATATGCTATTTAGTCAGTTCCAGGACCACCACCGATTTTGCAGGCAATGTAACCGTGAGCACTCCGTTTTTGTATGAATGACCGCTGAATGCTGCCGGCTTTACCTTTTCTGCCGCTTCAAAAGTGTTATGAGCGTTTATTGCATCGGCCGTCAGTACCTCTCCGCTAACTTTTTTGTATGTGTCGCCTATGATCGGGCAGTTGAGAACTATAGCTTTGTTCGGATTCAGATTGGCCAGTGAGATATGCATCTTACCCTCATTGTCAAGCGATGCGGATCCTGACACTGCCGGTATCCCGCGATCGCCGAAAACATAATCCTCACATTTGAGATCGCTCTTCAGAAGCCTTGCTTCCTGGTGAACCCTGAACATTCTGAACACATGATAGGTAGGCGTAAGCACCATTTTCTCCTCCTTTGTCAGGATCACCGACTGAAGCACGTTTACCATCTGGGCGAGATTGGCAACCTTAACCCTTTCAGCATGCTCATTGAAAATATTAAGGTGAATGGCTGCCGTAAGCGCATCCCTCAGTGTGTTCTGCTGGTAAAGGAATCCGGGGTTTGTTCCCGGTTCAACGTCATACCAGTTACCCCACTCATCGACAACCAGACCTTTTGTTTTCCGCGGATCGTAGCGGTCCATAATTGCCTCATGGCCTCTTATTATCTCGTCCATCTGAAGGTTGGCCTGCATGGTTTTGAACCAGGCGTTCTCATCAAACTCGGTCGATGATCCCTTTGGTCTGCTCCAGCCGTCGGGAACAGAATAGTAATGTATTGACAATCCCTGGAACCTTCCGCGCGAGGCAGGATCCTTCATCAGTGTCTCAGTCCATGCAACATTATAGTCCGATGGCCCGCATGCAACCCTGTAGAGCCGGTTATCCGAATAATTGTTGAGATAGGTTGAGAACTGCCTCATCACGTCGGTATAGAATTCGGCTGTCATGTTTCCTCCGCAACCCCAGTTTTCATTCCCTATAGCCCAGTACTTTACCTTCCAGGGAGCCTCGCGCCCGTTTTCCTTGCGAAGCCGTGTCATCGGACTGTCGGAGTCGGAAGTCAGGTACTCAACCCATTCAGCCATCTCCCTCACGGTTCCGGAGCCCACGTTGCCGTTGATGTAGGCATCGCAGTCAAGAAGTTCGCATAACTTCATGAATTCATGCGTCCCGAAGGAATTATCCTCGGTAACCCCTCCCCAGTGGGTATTGACAATGGAAGCTCTTTTTTCCTGAGGACCAACGCCGTCTCTCCAGTGATAGGTGTCGGCAAAGCATCCCCCGGGCCAGCGAAGGTTCGGAACCTTTATCTCCCGCAATGCAAACAGCACATCGTTCCTGATGCCGTAGGTGTTGGGAATCTTTGAGTCAATTCCCACCCAAAGACCTTCGTAAATGCATCTCCCGAGGTGTTCCGAAAAATGCCCGTAGATATCCTTGCTGATAACAGGCCCAGGGTTGTTGGCAACAATAACAAACTGATTGACAGCAGGAAGCTGATCTTTCTGGGCATAGGAAACTGTTGCCGCCAGAATGATCACAAATGATAACAGGTATTTTAATTTGTTCATAACAGGAATGGATTTTATTGGTGTTAATTTATTTTAGTGATCTGAATAAAAATATTATCGCGCATATCAATCTGAAATGCAGAATATCTGTTTTTCCGATATCCCTGCCGCTCAGGTCAGTTCATGTTCGATAAAAGCCCCAAGCTTCTTGTATCTCAGGTACAATTCATCATATTTCCGTGCCTTTGCCGGATCGGGTCTGTATTCTTTCTCAAAGCCTCCTCCCATTGCTTCGCGGGCTGATTCGAAATCAGGGTGGATACCGGCCATTACCGAGGCTGCCATCGCCGAGCCTAAAGCGCAGGTTTGATCGGAGCTTGCTACACTAATCGGCATATTGAGCACATCAGTGACAATCTGCATCACCCATGGGTTCTTCCTTGCCACTCCTCCTATCGCTATCACCCCGTCAATCCTGACTCCCTCCTCAATGAACCTGTCGTTTATCATTTTAGATCCGAAAGCCGTTGCCTCCACCAATGACTTAAATATCCTGGGGGCATCGGAGCCGAGCGACAATCCTGCAATGGCTCCCTTAAGTTCCTGGCTGGCAAAAGGCGTCCTTCTCCCATTGAGCCAGTCTAACGCCACCAGGGCTGTCTCATCATCGGGAAGCTGTTCTGCCTCGCGCGTCAGTTCGGCAATTATTCTCTCGGATGTTTCCTCCCTGATCCTTTCCCTTGAGTTCTCATCAAGCCAGCTCATTGTTGAAATAATTTCCTCCACGGGCCAGAGAAGAAGCTTCCCGAACCAGGCATATACATCACCAAATGCCGATTGTCCGGCTTCGAGCCCAAGCATACCCGGGATGATGGAACCGTCCACCTGTCCGCATATCCCGGCAACCAGCCTATCGCCTGCTTCACTCATGTGTGCAACAAGCATATCGCAGGTGGAAGTGCCCATTACCTTTACCAGGTGATAGGGCTTTATCTCTCCGCCTATAGCCCCAAGATGCGCATCAAATGCACCGGCACCGATTTTGACACCGGATGGAAGGCCCAAACGCCGCGACCACTCTTCAGAAATGACGCCGGCACTTACATCACAGGTATAGGTCTCAGTGAACAGCCGATCCCTCAGACCCGAAAGCAGGGGATCGACACGAACCAGGAACTCTTCCGAAGGAAGCCCGTTGAAATCTTTATGCCACATTGCCTTGTGTCCGGCAGCGCAGCGGCTTCTCTTCAACTTCAGGGGATCGGTGTTGCCGGTAAGCAATGCCGGGATCCAGTCGCAGTGCTCAACCCATGAAAAAGCGTTTTCCCTTATTTTTTCGCTGGAGCGCAGCACGTGAAGTATCTTCGCCCAGAACCATTCCGAGGAATAAACACCTCCCGAGTACATCGTAAAATCCGTTCCGCCCCAGGTTTTCGAGACTTCATTTATCTCGGCAGCCTCCTTTATTGCCGTATGATCTTTCCATAACACGAACATGGCATCGGGATCATCCTCAAAACCCGGTTTCAGCGACAGCGGCACTCCCTGGCGGTCGACAGCCACAGGAGTCGATCCGGTTGTGTCAACGGTTATTCCGGCTATATTATCAATTATCTCCCGGGGCAGCCCCTTCAGAGCTTCCCTGACTGTCGTCTCCATACCTTCAATATAATCGAGAGGGTGCTGGCGAAAACGATTGGAAGCAGGATCACAGTAGAGTCCCTGTTTCCACCTGGGATATTCAAACACCGAGGTTCCTGCCGTTTCACCGTTGGCTGTATTTACAACCACAGCCCTGACGGAATCGGTTCCGTAATCGAGGCCTATAACATACTTATCTGTCATGATTTGATAATTTTAAACTTTACTTTTTACCCTGCCCGTAATAGGCATCCTTCCCATGTTTTCGCAGGAAGTGCTTGTCGAGCAGATACTGTTCTATCGGTTCCTTTCCACCGAGAAGTACCGTGCAGAGAGCCATCTTTGCTATTTCCTCAAGGGCAACAGCATTGTAAACAGCAGCGGCGGCATCAGCTCCCCAGCAGAAGGGGCCATGACCATGCACCAGCACTGAAGGAACTACAAGCGGATCAAGCTCTCCCAGACGCTCCACGATTACCTTGCCCGTATTAAGCTCATAATCGTCCTTCACCTCATCCTCCCTTAGTTCGCGGGTGCAGGGAACCTCTCCGTAATAGTGGTCGGCATGCGTGGTACCAAAGGGAGGAACATCCCTTCCTGCCTGAGCCCACGATGTTGCATAGGTGGAATGAGTATGCACCACACCACCTATCGACGGGAACTTTCTATAGAGATAAAGGTGAGTCGGAGAATCGGTTGAAGGACTGTAATCACCTTCGACAATCCTGCCGTCCGAATCCAGTACAACCATGTCGGATGCCTTCATTGACGAATAGCTGACTCCCGAGGGTTTGATAACAATAAGGCCGCTTGCCTGATCACGGCCGCTGACATTGCCCCATGTATGAATCACAAGCTTATGCCGCACCAGATCCATATTTGCCTGGTATACTTCATTTTTCAGTTTATCGAGCATGATCTGCGTTTTTTATCCATCCTGTTTCTTCAATGAACCCGGCTAACTGACATCCAGACTGAAGTCAAATCCCTGGTTCACATAGCTCTCATAGCGTTCACGCTGGAAGCTGTAATAAAATGCTCCCTTTTTTGAAGTCACCTTCTCCTTTTCGTTAAGTTTTTCAAGGATATTCATGGAAAGTATCTTTTTCCTGAAATTCCTCTTGTCGATACTCTTCTGGTAAATAGCCTCATAAAGTTCCTGAAGCTGAACCAGTGTGAATTTCACGGGCAGCAGTTCAAATCCCACGGGTTTAACCTTTATCTGAATCTGAAGTTCTTTAAGGGCCCTTTTCACCATTGTCCCGTGATCGAAAATAAGATGAGGCAGTCTCTGGAGCGACTGCCAGTGTGCGCCACTCACTTCACTCAGTTTCCTGTCGATATCCGTTATCTTGATAAGTGCCCGGTATGCCGTTGAAATAACCCTTGCACCCTGATCCCTGTCGATATCCCCATAGGTGTACGACTGTTCGAGATATACATCCGTCAGGCCTGTCAGCTGGTACAGTATGCGGCTGGCGGCCTCGTCGA